>JAENWV010000174.1 GCA_016650015.1 Thermoleophilia bacterium
ACGGCCACCGCCCTTGCCGCCGACCAGCGGCGCCATTTCCTTGATCAGATCTCCTGCTTTGGCGCCCTTTTCCACCACGGCGTCAGAAAAATTCGCCAGCAGGGTCACGCGACCATCGGCGACCAGCGCCAGGAACACCGCCGCCGGGTTGAGCTCTTCCCGCAGCCGGTCTGAAAGTTCCATCATCTCGTCCGGGCTGGACACATCCACCTGTTCAGCCAGGACTTTCAGGCCGCCGATATCTTCAGCTTTCAGAGCCATCTCCCTGCCGATGTCGGCAACCTTACCTGAAGTGGCGGCTTTGGCCAGCGATCGAAGCTCCTTAAGTTCATCTTTCAGTCCGGCCAGCGTAAACTGCAGCCGCTCTGGTTCAGTCTTCAATTCGCCGGCCAGCTCGTCCACCAGGCGGTCGCGGCCTCGGAAGAATTCGATAGCCGCCTTGGATGTAATAGCCTCGATGCGGCGCAGGTTAGCGCCGACGCTGGATTCGGAGACTATCTTGAAACAACCGATCTGGGCGGTGCTGGTCACGTGGGTACCGCCGCAGAGTTCACGGCTGAAGTCCCCAACCTCGATGACCCTGACGAACTCACCATATTTTTCGTCGAAAAGGGCCATGGCGCCCATATCTTTGGCATAATCGATAGTCGTGGTAAAAGCCTTTACCTGGTGGTTCTCGATGATCTTGCGGTTGACTATATCCTCGACGCGCGCCAGCTCTTCATCGCTGACCGCCTGGGTGTGGGTAAAGTCGAAGCGCAGCTTGTCGGGATTAACCGCGGAACCGGCCTGCCGGACCTGCTCGCCAAGCAGGCTTCTGAGGGCGTTATGGAGCAGGTGGGTCGCCGTATGGTTGCAGGCGGTCGCGTGGCGGCGCACCCGGTTTATCATGGCCTTGGCGCGGGCGCCGGCTTCTAGCCTGCCCTCTTCAATTTCGGCCAGGATTACCTGGTCGCCGTCGAGTGCATAAACCTCCAGCACCTTGGCCTTGCCGTCGTCGGTGTGGATCCAGCCGGTGTCGGAGATCTGGCCGCCGGACTCGGCGTAGAAGGGCGACTCACGCAGCTTAAGCACAACATGACCGCCTTCCAGCTCCCTCAGATCGCCGATGGAAGTGTGAAGTTCGTTCTTTTGATAGCCAACAAACTCCGTCTGAACCTTCGCGTTGCGGCCGAGCTCGACCAGGGCTTCGCGCTCCTTCGAGCCCACCTCTTTCATGGAACTACGCGCGCGCTGCCGCTGCTCTTCCATCAGCCGGTCGAATTCCTCATCGTCGACGACGAGCCCTTCATCCTGGATGATTTCGCGGGTTAGGTCGAAGGGAAAGCCATAAGTATCGTGCAGCCGGAAGGCTATGTCGCCTTCGACAAGGTGGCCACCGATCTGCCGTTTCTCCTCGATGGCCTGCATAAGGATGGCGTTACCCTGTTCAAGAGTCAGGCCAAAGCGGCGCTCCTCCTGGGTGACGACCTCTTCGATCATCCCGCGATGCTGCTCCAGCTCAGGATAGGTGTCCTTCATTGATTCGATGACCCGGTCGCTAAGAGTTGAAAGGAACGGCGTTGCGATTTCCAGGGTCGAAGCCGCCTGGATGGCGCGCCTCATGACCCGCCGCAGCACATAGCCGCGACCTTCGTTGCCGGCGAAAACGCCGTCTCCGATGAGAAACGTCATCGCCCGGCTGTGGTCGGCCAGCACTCGTATGGCGCGGTCCGTCTTATTTCCCTCGCCGTAGCGGGTGCCGGCGGTGTCGCAAATATGGTCGATAAGGGGCTGAAACAGGTCAGTCTCGTAGACCGTCAGCTTTCCCTCCATGACGGCGGTGATCCGTTCGAGCCCCATGCCGGTATCCACGTTCTGTTTGGGCAGCGGCGTCAGGACTCCGGCTTCGTCCCGGTTGAACTGCATGAAGACCAGGTTCCAGAATTCGACGAAGCGATCGCAGTCGCAACCAGGCTTGCAGTCCGGGTCGTCGCAGCCGGCTTCCCGGCCGAGGTCGTAATAAAGTTCGGTGCAGGGGCCACAGGGTCCGGTCGGACCCGCTGACCAGAAATTGTCTTCCGCGGGCAGCGGAACAATGCGGTTTTCGCCAACGCCGGCCGCCTTCCAGGCCGCACGCGCCTCCTCGTCGGCGCCCACCTGGTCATCGCCACCGAATATGCTGACCCAGATCCGGCTGGTGTCCATCTTCAGGTGCCCGGTGGAATAGCGCCAGGCAAGGTCTATGGCGCCTTCCTTGAAATAGTCACCGAATGAGAAGTTGCCGAGCATCTCGAAATAGGTCAGATGCCGCGCCGTCTTACCGACACGGTCGATGTCGGTGGTGCGGAAACACTTCTGGCAGGTGGTCAGGCGCGGATGCGGCGGCTGCTGGATCCCCAGAAAATACGGTTTAAACTGCTGCATGCCTGCCGTGGTAAGCAGCACTGTAGGATCATTTGCGGGAACCAGCGACGCGCTGGAACGGCTTTCGTGTCCGTTCTCGAGGAAGAACTCACGAAAACTGGAGCGAATCTCATGACTCTTCAACTAGGACTGTCAGCTCTCCTTTCCTTCCCGCAACTCCATCTCGGCGCGAACCTTGGCAAGCGCGCGGCGAATCAGGCGGGAGACGTGCATCTGGGATACGCCTATGTTCGCCGCTATTTTCGACTGAGTCAAGCCCTCGAAGAATCTCTGGTGCAGAATGTTGCGCTCACGGCTACTCAAACGGGCCATGCCCGGCTCGAGGATGAGCCGCATGTCCGTAGTCTCGAAGCCGTCATCGAAGCCGCCAATGGCATCCATCGGCGAGCGATCATCGTCATCGTCACCACGGCCGAACGAATGGTCCAGGGAAAGGGAGTTACGGGAGCGTCCCGCTTCGATCGCCTCCATAACTTCTTCCGTGGACACCTCGACGGCGTCTGCCAGTTCCTGAATGTTGGGGGCGCGGTGCTGGCTGTTGGCCAGGTCGCCCATCACATGCTCAAGGCGCATATTCAGCTCAAGAAGGCCCCTTGGCACCTTGACCGCCCAACCCTTGTCACGAAAATATCGCTTGATCTCGCCAATTATGTTGGGAGTGGCATAGGTTGAGAGCGCCACGCCACGTTCGAGGTCAAAGCGGTCTATCGCCTTGATAAGACCGATACAGCCTACCTGGACCAGATCCTCGAGCTGTTCACCGCGCTGGCAGTAGCGCCGGGAGACGCCGTAGACCAGCGGCAGGTAACGGGTGATTAGTTCGTCGCGGGCGCGGGTGTCCCCCTGCCGGCAATAGGCTGCCAGCAACTGCCCTTCACTGAGATGC
>JAENWV010000019.1 GCA_016650015.1 Thermoleophilia bacterium
AAGGGGGCATCCCTCCCGTCAGCCACGTTTTGCCTTTTACCGATTTTTCGGGGGCAATCCCTACCGTGCGTGGCCGGCGCCGGGTGCCCCTTTTGTCTTTGTTGAAGCGGATGGCTGGCTCGGGGGAGCTTTTCCGTCTGACCCTGCTGCTAGGCTCTACATCCTTTCAGGCGTCGGCAAGGGTTTGACCTCCTGTCTGACGATGTGGTTCCCGGGAGGATTTATCGGTAGCGGCAGAGGAGGGGAAATGTCGAAAGCAAAGCTCGTCAGGTTCCTGGATTACGACCAGGGCAGCCTATTGGTTCTGACCGAAGACTTCAATATCGAATCGGGCTGGACCGAGAGGCTGCGGCCTGATTTCTCCTGGTGGCGGCTGGAGGATAAGGGAACAGTCGGCTACAGCGTTGATGGTCTGGAAGATGGACCGCCGGACCTCGAATTTATGAAATCCTGCCACTTCCCTGTTATCGCGCCCCAGTTCAGGCTCTTTGATGCCAATGTTGCCGACCTGGCGGTGGCGGCTTACTCTTACTTTGTCGAGCAGGGACATGAATCACACGTGGCCAGCTATTATGACCGGAGCATCGACCTGTCTGGAAAAACCAGGAGTGTCGACGACCTGATCCGGGAGCTCGAGCGCTGGACTGTTCTCTATCATCTGTATGGACATCTGGACGGCCTCTTCTGGATGGGGGTTACCGCCATCAGCCTGGGCATGAATGAAGAGGCGGTGTTCTGGCTGGAAAGATTTCTTGACTGCCGTGGCGACCATGCCTGGGCCCATTGTCACCTGGGCTCCGCGCATCTTAATCTGGGGAACCGGCAGGAAACACGGCTTCACTGGGAAATCGCGGTTTGTCTGGATGGCCGTGACGGATGCGGCGCCGGTTCTACCGGCGCCGCGGAGCTACTCGCAAATCTGGAGAACCCGGGCATGAGCTAAGCCGGCGGTTTTCTGCCGTGAGCCGGCTGGCGGTTTTGCCTGGTCAGCTTCTGGTAGCAGCGCTGGTCAGCTTCTGGTAGCAGCGGGACCTGGTGTTTCGCCCGTGGATCCCCTCGCCGCGGGCTTGCGTCCGGCGTCGACGCGATCCAGGTGTATCACGAAGGCGACGATGGCGGCGGTCAGTACAATCGCGACCAGCAGCGGTTTGACGCCGAGGACATCCGGCAGGTTGGCGTTGAAATTCAGCGGGTCGACCAGCAACGGCTTGATCCAGTCCCAGGTCAGCGCCAGCACCAGCGCGCCCACCAGGCCTCCGAGCACGGTTATGGCCGCGTCGATCTTGCCTTCACCCATGGCGACCAGGGAGGTGCCGGGGCAATAGCCGCTAATCGCCCAGCCGACGCCGAATATAAGTCCGCCGACGGTGATGCCCAGCAGGTATAACGGTGCGATGCCGATGTTGGCCGTTCCCAGGGAATCCAGAGTATAGATACCCAGCGATCCGGCGGCCACCGCCAGGAAGAAGAACTTCAACACCGTCAGGTTCTTGAGCCGGAGCATGTTGACGATCATCTCGAAACTGGAGGCGCCCACTCTTTGCAGGATGGCCCCAAATGCTATGCCGGTCAAAAGTCCGACGATCAAAGCCTTCGCGCCGATGCCGCCGACAATGCCGACCGTATCGCTCGCGGCTTGCGCGATTATCAATGTGGTTGTCATGACGCCTTCTTTCGGTAGAGAAACTTGGCCGTGAGTATTCCCGTCGCGAAGATGGAGGCGGCGAAGAGGAATCCGGCGATCGATAATTGCGCCACCCCGCTAAGCACCAGGCCGCTGGTGCAGCCACCGGCGATGCGGGCGCCGAAGAGCAGCAGAAAACCGCCAGCAAAGGCGGCGGCGAAACGTTTCGGTTTGCTGGTGCCGAAACGGCTGGCCCAGAGTCTCGGTACCGCTCTCGTATTTAATGTCCCGGTGATCAGGGCCGCCAGGAAGCCGCCGACGATCATGCCCAGTGCCACCATCAGCAGCCAGTCTGCCTGGCTTGGCATACCGCTCAGGTATGAGTTGGTCGAGGTCAGGCTCGAGCCGAAGAGCCGCAACAGGAATCCATCTACCGCCACATAATTGCGGGAAGCTCCCAGGGCCCCATACGTAGCCACGGCAAAAGTATTCAGCAGCCCCAGCATGATTCCGCCGTAGATCCAGTTAAGCCGCTTTTTCGCGGCCGCATCCGCTTCGACAAGCTCCATGATTGTCTCCTCTCCTTTTCAGGTAAAGCAAAAAATCGCCGGTTACAGGTTATGAAAAACTACTATTTATTAGACTCCCAGCGCTGCAAAAAGATGCAAGAAATAACTTCTTTGATACATTCTTGACTTTTTGGAACGAGACTAAACTGCGTTGAATGGTAGCGGTAGCGACCGGATTGGAAAAATACGACTTTTCCAGATAGTAAATACAACCAAAGGCCGATTAATCATGGCTGTGTCTCTGCTAGTGTCGCGGAGCCAGGCGAATCTTCGCGTAAGGGGGCTTATAAGGAAAATCACCTGAAACAATAAGGGAAACAACGACTGTTTAACCAATTCTAAAAACACGCCTGTGAAAAGTGGATAGCGCGAGCTGAGGAAGCGAGGAGCTGATGTTGAGGCTGAACACGGGGCTGCCAGGAGCCCGCCCGAGACCTGCTGTTCCAAGGGGGAGAATGGGCCTCGATGGCCCGGGTGTAAGGCTAAGGTATATCCTGATACTTGTTGGATTGATCTTCTTTGTTTGCTGGGAAAGTTGGAGTATAAAAAGTGTCGGAGCAAGCGAGGCGCCGCTTGTGGCGACCCCAGGCTGGTCGGTGAACGAGATACCGGTAGCCACCGGTCCGGGAGACCAGATTACCCCGGCGGTGGATGGTGGAAAAGCCGTTTATAACGATCTCAACCGCTCTGCCAGCGGTTGGGTGGTATTGCAGGACCTGTTTGATGGCCGACCGGAAGCGGTGGCGGGTGCGGGCGTATTTACCGGGCCGGATATCGACGGGGGTTACATCGCCTGGCAGAACGCCAACAGCCAGGTTTGCCGCCGGCCTGTCGCCGGGGGCACGGACCAGTGTCTGTCGGTCAGCAAGGCGACGACCATGGCGCTCTCAGGCAACCGGGTCATCACCAGCCATACCGGCATCAGCGCCATCAGGGCCGTCGACTTCGGATCCATGAGTTCGAAGATACTCGATTCCTATAATTTCTCTGGATATCGCTATGGGACGGATATTGATGGTAATGAAAGCGTCTGGGTGCGTGAGCGTGGATACGCCGGCAAGTATTACGAGCCGGTTCTCTTTGCCTACAACCTGAAGACGGGCGTATCCTCTTACCTGACAAAAACCGGCGGCGGCGTCAATTCCACTGGCGCGGGCAAGTATGCGCGGCAACACCCCACCATGGGTGGCGGCAGGGTCATCTACCAGCAGAAACTGAACGAATCCGGCGCCAGCTGGGATATATATGAAGCTGTTCCGGATACCTTCGGCACACCTCTGGTCGAGCAGCCGGGTGACCAGGCCAATCCATCGATGAGCGGCAACCTGATCGTCTACCAGGATAACCGCACCGGTCACCTGGACGATACCGGGCGCTGGACCGGCGAATGGAACATCTATCTGAAAGATCTCAGCACCGGTATTGAGCAGCCGATCTGCACGGCCCCGGGCGACCAGATAAATCCTGTCATCAAGGGCGATACCGTGATTTGGCAGGACAATCGCGATGGCAACTGGGATGTCTACGCCGCGGTTCTTTCACCGGCCCTTGACGATCTGCAACTTGCGCAGCAGTACTCGCCATCACTGGTCATGCACCACAATGAGGACTTCAGACCGGAGGATGCCGGCGTGATGGTTTCGGCTCCGGGCTCGGCCCTCATGGAAGATGGTATCGAGCGCCTGCGGGCACCGGAAACACTGACGCTGGACGCGCTTGGCGACTATGGCGCCGGCGCCTATCTCGACCTGCCGGGAAAGTGCCTGATCTGCGGGCTGCGTCTGCCAGATCCCGGTTTTGACCGGGTGATCCGTACACAATACGTGCATTCATATGCCGCGGTCCTGGCGTCCGGCGGGCATGAAGAAGTCGTATACAGCCGCGTCGTGCATCCCGGAGGGCGGACCGTGATCCAGTACTGGATCAACTATTACTTCAACAATCATCCGATGCTGAGCCATGAGGGAGACTGGGAGCTGATCGAAGTCGAGCTGGACGCCGGGCTGCAACCGAGCCGCGTCTCTGTCTCTCAGCATGGGTATGGCAAGATGAGGCAGTGGCGGGATGTCGAGGTCAGGGATGGACATCCGGTCTTATATGTGGGCAGGGGTTCCCACACCAACTACTTTGAGCCCGGAGATCATGCGATCGAGATAACCGGTTTGCCCAACCCGCTGGTCATCGACGAGGTTGATGCCTGCGAGGATGGCAGCATCTCCAAACCAACGGTGCTGCCGCTGCCAGAATCCAGTCTCGACCTGTCCGGCTACCGATGGCTGCAGTTCCGTGGCCGCTGGGGTGAGGTAAATGGATTGTCGGAAGCTGATCCGCCCGCCGGCCCTGTATGGTCGGGAGACAGGTGGGAGCACCCGTTCGCCTGGCAGGGGCTCGAATGGGATGGCTTTAGCGGTCTGGGGGCAAAGTTCGTGGGCCTCGAGGCCAGGGTCAACAGCTCCGTGAGGATAAGCCTGACAGACGGCGTCGGCCGTGTCGGCGAAAACCTGCTTGGCGAGGTTGAGCGGAGCATCCCCGGATCGCAGTTCCTGGATGTCACGGCGCTCGGGCAGAAAGCGGTCAGATTGCCGGGAACCAGATCGCCGTTTGCCTGCCGGCTGGAGATCAATGCCGCGCAAAACACGTCGACGCCGGTGCAGTTGTCGTTTAGCGATCCCGCGAGGGGAACAATAATCTCGCTCGATTACGGCAGCGTTACCGCAGGCCCGGGAATCGTGCCATGGCTGGCCATCGGACCAGGCTCGGAAGGCGCCGGTTATGCCATCCAGATCGATGAGGATGGCGACGGGTTCGCCGAGCGGGCTATTTTGCCTGACTCGGTTGCCAACACTGATCTTGACATCACAGAGCCGGCGGCTGTCGGCGATCTGCGCGCCGAGCGTCAGAAAGATGGTGCAATCAAACTGGCCTGGACAGCTTCGGGCGACGACGGCAACGAAGGCGCGGCGATCTTGTATTCAGTGCGATATTCAGCCGCGCCGATTACCGAGCAGAACTGGGCCGCAGCGGAGCCTGTGACGGTGACCATGCGTCCGCGAACCGCCGGTGAAGCCGAAACGCTCATGTTCAACGACCTGCCTCCGGACAGCATTGCCTATTTTGCCGTCAAGGTTACCGATGAGGCCGGCAATGAATCAGCGCTTTCCAACCTGGCAAATACGGTTCAACCGCGCCTGGCGCTCTCGGTCGGCTCCGTTTTCTGGCGGAGCTACGCCGATTACCTCACCGGCAGGCTGACGGTGTGGTTTCGTTTGAGCAACAACGGTGGCGGTCCCGCCACAAATGTGGCAATCGAAGAGATCGTCACCAGCCCGGCCACGGTAATTCCCGCCACAATGCCGCCGCCGTTGGCAACTCTCGATATCGGGCAATCCGCGAATCTGGAAGTCCCATTCTATCGTCCCGCCGGCATCTATCGGTTCACATCCCGAGTATACGCCAGCTGTCGGGATGCGACAGGTGGCGCTATGTGGTTCCCAGGGCCGCCCCCCGGTCGTGACTGAATGAAAATCAGCGGCTGGCGGGGTTGCCTAGGCAACCCCGCCAGCCGCAATGATGCAGGAGGAGTGCATGAAATATTCGTTCGATGAGGAATTTGCCGAATCGGCCGCGAGAACCAGGTCGCCCCGCCACGGCTCAGCTGCCCGGGCCTGGATCCGGGGGCTGGTTGCCAGCGCGGTGTTTCTGGCCACGGCGCTGGCGCTGACGATCACCGGTTATGCTTACGGCGCCTTGCTGGGAATCGCTCCGGAGTATCCGCTCATGCTCTCCGCGCCTTTTGTCCTGGCTGCCCTGCTCGTCGTCGCGGGAGCCCCGATTGTCGCCGTGCTCCTGGCACGATTCGGCACCAATGTCGACAGCTCGCTGGCCGGTTCGATAAGAGGCGCCGTGGTGGGAGCGGCGGTGATGTCCCTTTTCTGGCTGTGGTATGCAGGCGCGGGCGTGAATCCGTTTGAATGGCCACATCTGCTTTACCTGCTGCAGATCAGTCTGTCGGCCGCCGCCGCCGGAGCGCTCCTGGGAGCCACTCCCAAAAGTAACAACAATAGCGACGCGGTGGGGTTGGCAAAACACATCAGAATCGTTATGGTGAGCGCCGCCATATTCCTGATCATCCTGATGCTTCCGTTTCTGCACCTGTGGCTGGCTAAGCATAGCTTCCAGATCCAGGCTACCCGGAAAGCGGCGGAATATTTTCAGCTGCCGCCGGAAATGGTTTTTACACTTGCCGATGAAGGTTCGGGGGTTGAGTCCCTGCAGGCCAACCAGCGTTACAAGGTAACCGGCACCGCGGAAAATAACGGCAGAAATTTTACGGTCAATATCATCGGCGAACGCCACGGAAACGTGGTTGATGTAAAGGA
Organism: Thermoleophilia bacterium; assembly: GCA_016650015.1. Lineage (GTDB taxonomy): Bacteria > Actinomycetota > Thermoleophilia > BMS3ABIN01 > BMS3ABIN01 > JACRMB01. Next base: position 6,573 of record JAENWV010000019.1, read on the forward strand.
AATATATGGGTATCTGCAGGTTGCCGCGGACGATCTGCCTATAACCGGGGTGGCTGGCGGCCTGGGCTCGGACACGCAGATTCAGCAGGCGGTTCTGGAGCTGGCCTGTACCTATGTAAACGTACCCCTCGCGGTTACCTCGACCGGGGGTGGCGGCTTCGCCAGCCAGTTCGTCACCATGCGTGGCAATGGACTGGAAGTGATGGCAAGAGCAACTAGCGCTTCCCAGGATCAGGCAGGCCTCCACCTTTCCTTTTCAACCTGGAGAGACAATTAGTCGGCAGACCGTGGTAGTCTTTTTGAGACAATGCTGCCGTTCAAGGACAATATTCCCACAGAGCGCTTTCCGCTGATCACGGTCGTGCTTATCGCCGTCAACATCGCTGTATTTCTTTATGAACTCAGTCTTGAGGCGGTCGGCCGGCTCGACAGCTTTTTCTTACAGTATGGAATGACGCCCCACGACATCACGCACGCCGCGCTTCAGGATCCGCGCAGCCTGCCCATTTACCTGACCCTGGTGACATCCATGTTCCTCCACGGCGGCTGGTTGCACATCGGCGGTAACATGCTCTACCTCTGGATTTTCGGGAACAACGTGGAAGATTCCATGGGTCGTTTCCGTTTTGTTGTTTTTTACCTGTTCTGCGGCATCCTCGCCGGGTTTGCCCAGATTGCCATAGATGCCTCGTCGCAGGTGCCCAACATCGGCGCCAGCGGCGCCATCGCCGGCGTCCTGGGAGCTTATTTGCTGCTTTTCCCCCGGGCAAAGGTCACGACACTCGTATTCCTGGTCGTATTTATCACTGTTGTTCAGCTGCCGGCAGTGATCGTCCTGCTTTTCTGGTTCCTTTTCCAGTTATTCTACGGTCTCTCCGGGCTCAGCGGCTCAAGCCAGGAAGTAGCTTATTTCGCTCACATCGGCGGCTTTGTCGCCGGCCTTCTCGCCATCAAATTGTTCACCCTTGGCAAACACATGGTTCACATTAAGAGAGGCTACATGTAGAATGACTCACAGGAGCTGGTCCGCAAGGAAAAATCCCTCGAATATCAGGGATTTTAAAGCAGCTTCGAAGCCGCGTCGAAGCGCCGGGTCTGCTTGCGGGGTGTTTCGGCAGTGTGATATAATTCATCAAACTGCGAAGTACCTGTCGGAGTGGGTTAAAAACCCACTTCTTTTTTGCCTGTTTGCAGTGGAAAGATCAACCACAATCAGCGATGTTGAAAAAACTCTGGCGGCTAATTTGCCGGAAGTTGAGGTCGTGGATGTCGAGGTCGCCGGTACCCGGGGTAGTCCTGTAATCCGGGTCTTCATCGATCATCCGGATGGTGTCAGCCACGAGCTGTGCACGAAGGTTACCGGCCTGCTCGGGGAATACCTGCTGGATCACACAGTGGAGGTTTCCTCGCCGGGTCTGGAAAGGCGATTGCGCAAGCCGGATCATTTCCGGAACGCGATCGGACAAAAGATAAATGTAAAGACTTTTGGCCCGGTGGAAGGACAGCGAAACTTCACCGGTTTTTTATTGTCAGCGGACGAACAGGAGCTGACGCTGGACATGGAAGAAAACAGGCGGATGACAATTCCGCTTGATGCGGTGGCGAAAGCCCGCACTGTGCTGGAATTTGGTGATAAGCCAAAGCCGGGGAAAAAACGGCGAAAAAAAGCGTGACTGACGCCAGGGCCGGAAGGCGATGGCTGGCAATGATCGATAAAAGGAGTCCAAATGAGCAAGGAAATTGTAGAAGCCCTGAGGCTTCTGGAAGAAGAGAAAGGGATCAGCTTCCAGGTGTTGCTGACCGCGCTCGAGGACGCCCTTCTTTCCGCCTACAAGAAGACCCCGGGCGCCGTCGAGTATGCCAGGGTGGTGATCGACCCGGACGACGGTGAGATAAGTATTTATGAACTGATCCTGCCGGAGCGTCCCGCCGCTGTCGAAGCGGCCGAAGCCGAAGCCGCCGCGGCGGCTGAAGCGGGGGAGGCCGTTGAAGAAGAACTGGAGGCCGGCGAAGCCGAGGGCGAAACCACAGAGCCCGTTCCCGCTGAAGCCGTGGCAACCACGTCGTCAGCGGCAGAGCCTTCGACCAGCGGCGAAGCCGTAGCGGCTGAGGAAGAAGAATTCGACCTCTCGATGTACGACGAGAGCGAGATCGAAAAGGTCAAGATCGAGACTCCGGAGGACTTTGGGCGCATAGCCGCACAAACGGCCAAGCAGGTTATTTTCCAGCGGATCCGCGAAGCTGAGCGCGACATGATGTACGACGAATACCAGGGGCGCAAGGGAGAAATCGTCACCGGCATCGTCCAGCAGAGCGATCAGCGCTATACACTTGTCGACCTGGGCAAGGTGGAGGCGCTTCTGCCCGAGAGCGAGCAGGTCGACAACGACCGCTATGTCCACGGTTCGCGGATCAAGGCGGTTATCGTCGACGTTCGTGACCACACCAAGGGTCCACAGGTAATTGTATCCCGCCGCAGCGATGAGCTGATCCGCAAGCTGTTCGAGCTGGAGGTACCCGAAGTCGCCGACGGTCTTGTGGTGATCAGGAATATCGCCCGTGAGGCCGGCTACCGCTCCAAGATAGCCGTCGAATCGCTGGAAGACGGAATCGATCCGGTTGGCGCCTGTGTAGGCCCCCGTGGTTCGCGGGTCCGCATGGTGGTCAGCGAGCTCGGCGGCGAGAAGATCGACATCATTCCTTACAATGACGAGCCCGCGCGCTTTGTCGCCAAGGCGCTCAGCCCGGCGAAAGTACGCGAGGTGCTGGTGGACGATGAAGCAATGTCCGCCACGGTGGTTGTTCCCGACGACGAACTTTCACTGGCGATCGGCAAGGAGGGTCAGAACGCCCGCCTGGCCAACAAGCTCACCGGTTGGCGGATCGACATTAAAAGTGAAAGCCAGATGGCCGAGGAAGAAGATTCCATGGCCTTCTCGGACGAAGAGGTCGAGGAACTCGCCGGCCGTTGTTGCGCCGTGACCAAGACTGGCAAGCGTTGCCCCAACGCCGCGTTGCCGGGCACCCGGTACTGTGGCATCCCCGCTCACCAGAAGCTGGCCGAGCAGGAGGCAGCCGAAGGCGTGAAAATACCGGCTGAGGAAGAAGCTGCCGAAGCCGAGAAAGACGAAGCCGAAGAACCGGCAAGCTCGGGGTAAACGGGCTTGGTTAACCGGGGGCATGTCCCGCAGCGGATGTGCGCGGGCTGCGGTAAAAGATTTGCCAAAGCGGCCCTGGTTCGCTTTACTGTGCGTGAAACCGCAGTTGGCAGGGAGCTGGTGCTGGCCGCGGGTGGAAACATGCAAGGCGTTCCGGGCAGGGGAGGCTATGTCTGTCCGGATCCTGAATGTCTCGACCGGGCGCTGGCCAGAAAGTCCCTGTTGCGGCGACTGAAAGCAACGGGCGAGTCCCCGGAGTTGAGAGAAGAATTCGCGCGACTCATCGAGGCGCGGCAATGATCGAAGACACGCGTCCGAAAGCGCGAGGTGGACAAGATGGCCAAAAAAAGAGTTTATGAAATAGCCAAAGAAAACAAGCTGACCAGCGCCGAGGTGGTCGAGAAACTCAAGGCTGCTGGCATCGAAGTGAGCGGCAGCCTGGCCAGCGTCGAGGAGGAAGACGCCAACAAGGCACTGGCCGGGGGCAAGGCGCCACCGAAAAAGCAGCGCAAGGCGCCGGTAAAAGCCAGCAACCTCGGCAAACGCCGCCGGGTTATCATCGATCCGTCAGCCGCCAAGCGTCGCAGCTTCGTGCCGGCGGGACGCCACCAGCGGGCCCGCCACCGGGGACGCAAGGGAGAGGTTACCGCGGTCGCCGAGCGCCAGGAGCAGGCCGCGCCGCTGGACGCCAGCGTCGTCGTCAAGATCAACTCCGGCGCCACCATCAAGGAAATCTCCGCGGCACTGGGAATCTCCACCTCTGAAATCATCAAGCTGCTCATGAGCTACGGCGAAATGGCGACCATCACCCAGTCTCTCAGTGACGAGGCGATCAGTACTCTGGCCGATGACCTGGAGCGCAAGGTTGAGATAGTCCACACGGAAGATGAAGAGGAGGAGGTCGAGGCCATCGATGAGGCCGAAGACCTTTTGCCCAGGGCTCCTGTGGTCACCATCATGGGCCACGTGGATCACGGCAAGACCTCCCTGCTGGACGCAGTGCGTGAAACCGAGGTGACCGCTACCGAGGCAGGTGGCATAACCCAGCACATCGGCGCCTATCAGGTACGACACGCCGGCAAACGGATAACTTTTCTGGACACCCCGGGACACGAGGCCTTTACGGCCATGCGGGCCCGCGGCGCCAAGGTGACTGACGTTGCAGTCCTGGTCGTTGCGGCCGACGACGGCGTCATGCCGCAGACCATAGAAGCAATCGACCATGCCAAGGCCGCCGGAGTTCCCATCGTCGTGGCCGTGAACAAGATAGACAAGCCGGAGGCCAATCCCGAACGGGTGCGGCAAGAGCTGACCGAGCACGCTCTGGTTCCCGAAGACTGGGGTGGTGACACGGTATTCGTCGACGTCAGCGCCAAGAAGAAGATCGGTCTGGAAAATATGTTGGAGATGATCCAGCTGGTCGCCGACGTGCAGGAGCTGAAGGCCAATCCCAACGCTTTTGCCAATGGCGTGGTCATCGAATCCAAGCTCGACACCGGCCGGGGCGTTGTCGCCACCGTGCTGATCGCCAGGGGCACCATCCACGTCGGTGACGCCATCGTCGCCGGCCAGGCCTCGGGCAAGGTCAAGGCCATGAGCGACTTCAAGAACCGGCCGCTCAAGGAAGCGGGTCCTTCGGTGCCGGTGGAGATACTCGGATTCGATTCAGTTCCGCAGGCAGGCGAGATGTGCCGGGTGGTCGAGGACGAACGCCGAGCACGGACCCTGGCGAGCCAGCGCTCGGACCGCATCAAGGCTGAGATCCTGGCCAAGCGCCGGGCCTTCACCCTCGATGATGTCTTCGCCAGGATCAAGGAAGGTGAGGTCAAGGACCTCAACCTGGTTATTAAGGCCGATGTGGCCGGTTCGGTCGAGGCGCTGGAGGAAGCGCTGAAACAGATCAAGCACGTCGAGGTCAAGATCAATATCATCCACACCGGGGTCGGCGCCATCAACGAGTCGGACGTCATGCTGGCAGCCGCATCGCAGGCGATCGTGCTCGGTTTCAACGTGCGCCCCAGCGCTGCTGCCAAGACGGTGGCGGACCTGGAGGGTGTCGACGTGCGTACCTACAGCGTCATTTACAAGGTTACCGAGGACGTCAGGGCCGCCCTGATTGGCATGCTGGCGCCTACTTATGTAGAAGAGGAGCTTGGCGAGGCCGAGATACGCAGCATATTTAAGGCATCGAAGCTGGGCACCATCGGCGGCTGTTACGTGACTCGCGGCAAGGTTTCACGCAACGCCCAAGTCCGCCTCCTGCGCGAGGGCACCATCGTCTGGCAGGGGAAACTGGCCTCGCTCAAACGATTCAAGGAAGATGCCCGCGAGGTTGAGGAAGGCTACGAGTGCGGTATCCTTTTGGAAGACTTCAATGACATCAAGGAAGGCGACGTCCTTGAGTTCTTCGAGACGAAAGAAGTTGCAGCAAGCTGAAGGTTTTGTCGGAATCCTGGCGGCGGACATCCATTTCCCGGAAAACTGTTCCCTCAAGGACAAGCGCCAGTATCTTCGCAGCCTGAAAGCCGGCCTTGCCCGCAAGCTGGGCGCGTCGGTGGCTGAAACAGGTTTCCACGATCTCTGGCAACGCTCCCGCATTATCCTTTCCATTTGCGCCAACACCTGCCAGGAAGCAGAACGCGCTCTCGACCTGGCGGTCTCATACATGGAACAGCGGGATTACCAGCTGGCCGGCATCTACCGGGAGATAGTCAAAGTGGACGGTGATTAACATGCAAAACATCAAACTCCCGGCTGTGGGTGATTGACATGGCGGGCCAGAGAATGCGCCGGGTGAACGAGGCCATCCGCGAGGTGCTCAGCGAAGCGATAGTCCAGGGGCTCAAGGATCCCCGGATCGGTTTCGTCACGGTCGTGAGTGTTGACACCTCTCCCGACCTGCGTTCTGCGAAAGTCTATGTAAGCGTGCTCGGCGATGAGACCGAGCGTGAGCAGACTCTTGAAGGGCTCGGACATTGCCACGGCTACCTGCAATCTCTGCTGGGCGCCCAGCTGGGAATGAAGCGGACCCCGCAGCTGACCTTCATTTTTGACGAGACGATCGAGCGCGGCATGCGCATAGAAAAGCTGCTGAAGGAAATTGAAGAACAGTAAACTTTCATCCAGGCAGGATTTTGACGCAGGCGGTGGCGTAGGCACTAACGCAGGTACAGGCGCGGTCGAAACGGCTGGCGATGGAAGCAATGCCAAAGTGGTTTCCATACCGCCCTGCGCCGTACTGCTGGTTGACAAGCCAGCTGGCATTACATCCCATGATGTGGTTGATCGAATCCGCCGCCTGACCGGCATCAGGAAGGTCGGCCACGCGGGAACCCTGGACCCCTTTGCCACCGGCCTGTTGCTGATTCTCGTAGGCAAGGCAACCAGGCTTAGCGATTACTTTACTCCCCTGGACAAGGAATATCGCGTGACGGTGCAGTTCGGCGCCGCGTCGACAACCGGCGATGTGGACGGCGTGATTACGCCAGTAGCGCCGCCGACCCCGGTAACCGAAGAGGCGCTCCGCGAAACCTTGCCGGGTTTCACCGGTAAAATGAGACAGCAGGCGCATGCCTATTCCGCCGTCAAGGTGGGCGGCGAGGCGCTCTACCGGAAGGCTCGGCGCGGTGAGACGGTGAAGGCTCCGGTACGGGATATCGAGGTCCACAGGCTGGAGCTCGAAAGCTTTGACGGGGAGAAACAACAGGCGGTTCTCAGCGTTGCCTGCTCCAAGGGCACCTATATCCGGCAACTCTGCGAGGATATCGCCGCCGCACTGGGCACCGCTGCTTACGCGGCGATTCTTCGGCGCACGAGGGTCGGCGAGTTCGGTGTCGATCGGGCCGCCAGCCTCGAAAAGCTGGGCTCAATGCCGCGGGAATCACTGCTCGCTGAAAGCAACCCGTCTTTTATTTCCGCTTTGGGTGCGCTATATTTCCTTCCCGTGAGGGATGTCGACGAAAAGGACGCCAGGGCGGTGACCGCCGGACGCGCCATCAGTGGTGAAGAATCCGGACCGGTGCGACTGGCCGCGGACGGCCGTCTTCTGGCAATTTACAGACCTGGCGACGATCCCGGCCAGCTGCGGCCGCTGGTGGTGCTGGCGTGAGGGTCTATCGCGAAATCGGGGAAGTACCCAAGGGCAAACGGGTTGTCGCCATAGGTACCTTTGATGGCGTCCATATAGGCCACCAGCGCATTATCGGCGACGCGGTAGCCGCCGCCAGGGAAAAAGGCGCCCGCAGCATGGTGATGACCTTCAATCCGCACCCGTTGTCGATAATCGCCCCGGACAAGTGCCCGCCGATCCTGACGCTGCTTAACATAAAGACGGATCTCATTGGAAACCTGGGCGTAGACGAGCTGCTCATCATCCCCTTCACCGACGAATTCTCGCAGCTGTCACCGACGGTTTTTTGCGAGATGCTCTTCTCTGCGCAACTGGGCGCGGTGCAGGTCATCGTTGGAGACAACTTCCGTTTTGGCTACAAGGCGGGAGGCGATATCAGGTTTCTCGAGGATTACGGCAACAAGGTCGGCATGCAGGTCGTAGTCGAACCGCTGGTTACCGCGGGCAATGAGGCGATTTCCTCCACCCGCATACGCAACCTGCTCATGGAGGGAAGGCTGACCGAGGTGCGCGAGATCCTCAGCCGGCCGCCATCAGCCCACGGCAAGGTCGTCCATGGCGACAAGCGGGGCCGCACCCTGGGTGTTCGAACCGCCAACATCGAAGCGCGGGTCGATTGTATATTCCCGGGCAAAGGTGTCTATCTGGCCGACCTCTTCATCGGCAAGGATCCCTACGCCTGTCTGGTCAACGTGGGCCAGAATCCGACCTTTTGTTCCACCGACGAGGACAGCAAGGAGAGGATGAGGATCGAGGCACATATCCTCGACTTCGACCGAAACCTGTACGGGTTCAATGTCAGGGTGGATTTTCTTGAGCGGGTGCGCGACGAAAAGAAGTTCGACGGCCCCGAAGAGCTCGTGGCCCAGATAAAGAAGGACATCGCGACGGCTCGAAAGTATCAGGGGTTCGCGGTGGCTCAGAAAAAATAAGTCTGCCGGGCGGCGCCGCTGTCGCCGATCTTGCGGGCACCCTGTTCGAGATTGCGGATCGGCGCGACCAGACTGCGGGCGAAAAAATATCCCAGGACCAGGGCGATCACCAGACCGCCGAGAGTATAGACGATGGCCTGTTCTTCCATCTCGTGAGCCTGGGCGCCGGCTTCCTGCCACGACAGGGCACCCTCTGCCACCAGCAGGTTTAACTGGTCGGAATAGACGTGGTGGCTGCGATAGCCGAGGACCGCCACCGGCAGTATTGCCACGATCATGAATAAAATGTTTACCTACTTTCGGCAGTTTCCCGAATTAATAAAGCCCTGCAAACCCGGGCTGCGGCGTTAGCCTTTTAATAGCCTCTGTGATAAGCTCTGTCAGTACGCAAGGCTCCCCACATCCGTTCGTGGAGGAAGAAATGGAGGTGAAAAATTGGTATTAAGCAAGGAGAACAAGGAAACAGTCATCGGCAAATTCGGCAGCGCCGAAGGTGATACGGGCTCTCCCGAGGTGCAGATCGCTCTTTTAACCGAGAGGATCAACGGTCTTACTGAGCATCTCAAGACCCACAAGAAAGATCATCACTCACGCCGGGGACTGCTGAAGATGGTGGGGAAGAGGCGGCGGTTGCTCACTTACCTGCAGGACAAGAATGTCAACCGCTACCGCACGCTGGTCAAGGAATTAGGGCTGAGGAAGTAGTTCGACAATTTCCGTTTTTCATCCTGTTCTATCTTAATCAATCCCTTCTGTGCCCTAATCGCTTATAGCTGTGTCCTAATCGCATATAGCGGTGCCGCAGGTGGGATCTATTTGCTCTAGGCCTGAGGCTGAGGCTCCCGACGAAGGTTCCGTCGGGGTTCTGAGCCTTGAGCCTAGGGCGGGCCGCGGAAGCGTTGCTTCCCGCGGCCTGTTTTATTTATTGAGGGGGCGCCTGAAGGCAGGTGTCCAAAGCCAAGGAGAAAGAATATTTTGACCACAGAGACAACTATCACAACGAAAAGCATCGAGCTGGGCGGCAAGACCATCACGCTGGAGACCGGGCGCGTCGCCAGGCAGGCCAACGGCGCCGTGATCGTCAGATGCGGTGACACAATGGTGCTGGTGACGGCCACCGGCCGCACCGAGCCCAAGGAAGGCATCGATTTCTTCCCGCTGACGGTCGACATCGAGGAACGCATGTACGCCGCCGGCAAGATTCCCGGCGGTTTCATCAAGCGGGAGGCCAGGCCTAGCGAGAAGTCGACTCTCACCGCCCGGCTGATTGACCGCCCGGTGCGGCCCCGTTTCCCCAAGGGGTTCTCCAACGAAACGCAGATTATCGCCACCATCCTTTCCACCGATCAGGAGAACGCTTATGACGTGCTGGCGTTGCTTGGCGCCTCGGCGGCGCTCTCTATCTCGGAGATTCCCTTCCAGGGGCCGATCGCCGCGGTGCGCGTGGGCCGGCTGGCCGGCGAACTGGTGCTGAACCCGACCTGGCAGCAGACGCAGGAACCGGAATTCGACCTGGACATGATCGTGGCCGGTACCGCCGAATCGATCCTGATGATCGAGGCCGGTGGCACCGAGATCAGTGAAGATGTAGCCATGGACGCCGTGCGTTTCGCCCAGGAGCCGATCCGCCAGCTCTGCCAGTTGCAGGAGGAACTGCGCGAGGCAGTTGGCAAGCCCAAGTGGGCTTTTGAGGAGCCCGAGGTTGACAAGGAGCTCTATACAAAGATCGAATCCATCTGCCGGGCCAGTCTCGAGGAGGCCAACCGGATCGCAGACAAGCAGGAGCGTTCCGACCGCATCGAGCAGATCCGCGGCTCGGTCAAGAATGAGTTAATCAAGGATGATTCTCCGGACGACTTCGCCCGCACGGTGGGCGCCATCACCAAGGCGATCGAGAAGGACGTCGTCCGGCGCACGATCGCGGTGGACAAGCTCCGCCCCGACGGTCGTGGCGTTGAAGAAGTCCGGCCGATCACCTGCGAGGTCGGGGTCGCTCCCCGCACCCACGGTTCGGCCCTGTTCACCCGCGGCCAGACCCAGGCCATGACGCTTTTGACCCTGGGCGCAGTCGGCGACTACCAGCGCATTGACGGCCTGGGCCTCGAGGACAGCAAGCGCTACATCCACCATTACAACTTCCCGCCGTTCTCGGTGGGTGAGACCGGTTTCATGCGCGGCCCCAAGCGCCGCGACATCGGCCATGGGGCGCTGGCGGAGAAAGCGCTGCGGCCGATGATTCCCGATGAGCACGAATTCCCTTACACCATCCGCCTGGTCAGTGAGATCATGGAGAGCAACGGCTCTTCGTCCATGGCGAGCACCTGCGGTTCTTCGCTGTCGTTGATGGATGCGGGAGTTCCCATCAAGGGCGCAATCGGCGGCGTTGCCTGCGGCCTGGTCGTGCGTTCCAGCTGCCGCGGTTGCGGTCACGAAGGCGTCTTCCTGCGCAAGTGCGAGAAGTGCGGTTCAATTGACGTGGATGCGAACTATGTCATCCTCACTGACATCGCCGGCATCGAGGACCACCTTGGTGACATGGACTTCAAGGTGGCGGGCAGCAAGGACGGCATCACCGCCATCCAGATGGACCTGAAGATCAAGGAAGGCATCACGCCGGAAGTGCTGGCCGAGGCGCTGGAGCAATCCAAGCGCGGTCGGCTGCACGTGCTGGGCAAGATGATGGAGACGTTGTCCGAGGCCCGCACCGAGCTTTCCGAGTACGCGCCCCGCATCTTCTCCATTCAGATCAATCCGGACAAGATCGGCGCCCTGATCGGCAAGGGTGGCGAGACCATTCGCGGTCTGGTGAATGAGTTCGACTGCTCCATCGACGTGGAGGAAGACGGCACCGTTTTCATCTGCGCCCGTGACGGCGCCAGCGGCGAGGCCGTTATCGCGCGCATCAACGAGCTGTGCAAGGATGTGGAGGCCGGCGACGTCTTTGTCGGCAAGGTGGTCAAGACCACCGATTTCGGCGCCTTTGTCGAGCTGAAGCGTGGCACCGACGGACTCGTGCATATCTCCAACCTGGCGGAAGGCCGGGTCGAAAAAGTGGAAGACGTGGTCAAGCGTGGACAGATGGTCCAGGTTGAGGTGATCGAGGTCAAGGAAGACCGTGGCAAGCAGCGCATCGGCCTGAGGGTGGTTGACCTAAATCCAAAGCTATAAGCTGAAACAGCTGGAACTGGGCGGACGGGTCGTCAGCGAAAAGCTGCCGTCCGTCCGCTCCATTTCACTGGGCTTCTGGATCGGGGCGGGCTCCCGCTACGAACTGCCCGATGAGAGCGGCGTCAGCCACTTCATCGAGCACCTGCTGTTCAAGGGCGGTTCGCGCTTCGACGCCGTTGAGATCGCCCAGATCTTTGATGCCTTCGGCGGCGAGCTCAACGCGGCCACGGCGCGGGAGTACACCGTCGTGCACGCCCGTTTCCTGGACGAACATCTGGACGAAGCCTTCGAGGTCATGGCCGACATGGTCCTGCACCCGGTCTTCGCCGATATCGACCTGGAACGCGAGGTGGTGGTTGAGGAGATCGCCATGTATGAGGATTCTCCCAGCGAGCTGATCACCGATTATCTGACGCAGGTACTTTTTGACGGACATCCCCTGGGAAAGAGTGTGCTGGGGACGACGAAGATCATCGGCGCGGTGACGCCGGCACAGATCCGCGGCTATCACGCGGGGCATTACACGTTGCCCAACATGGTGGTGGCGGCCGCTGGCAATGTGGAGCAGGAGCGTCTGGTTGAGCTGGCCAGGCGGCACCTGGCGGGCGGTAATGGCGCTGCGCCCCAGGCGGCGACGATACCGGCGCCGCCGGTTCCGGAGAAAACCAAAAACGCCTGCTTTTATAAGAAGGACACCCAGCAGTACCACGTCTGCTTTGGCGGGCTGGGGCTGTCGCGGCATTCGGAACGGCGCTTCGCCTTATCGATCCTCGACGGTATCCTGGGCGGTTCGGCGAGCTCGCGGCTCTTCCAGGAGGTCAGGGACAAGCGAGGGCTGGCCTACTCGGTTTATTCGTTCGACGCTTTATATTCTGACACAGGTCTGGTAGGCGTCTACTTCGGTTGCCGGGGCGACAGCGTCGCCGAGGTGACCGGTATCGTCGCCGAACAGCTCGAAATGATTATCGCCGACGGCGTCAATGAGGACGAGCTCGCCCGGGCCCGTGAGAGCGCCAAGGGTCGGTTGGTGCTGGGCATGGAGTCGACTCATAATCGCATGAGCCGGTTGGGCAAGCTGACGGTTACCGGCTCCGGGATTCTTTCGCTGGACGAGATCATCGAGCGGATCGACAGCGTCACCGCTGATGAAGTGCGGTCGCTGGCCAGGGATTTCTACCGGCCTCAGGAGCTGGTGGCGGTGGGCATCGGCCCGGACATGAAAGTTTTTGAACAGGCGCTC
>JAENWV010000229.1 GCA_016650015.1 Thermoleophilia bacterium
GCCATGCGGTCCGGGTGGAAATAATCAAAAGAATCGAGTTTCTCGCCGGTGGAGGCGAACTTGATCGGCTTGCCAGTGACGGCCTTCACCGAGAGCGCGGCGCCGCCGCGGGCGTCGCCGTCGAGCTTGGTGAGAATAACGCCGTCGAAGTTCACCTGCTGCATGAACTCCTCGGCCACGTTGACCGCGTCCTGGCCGGTCATCGAATCCAGTACCAGTAAAATGTTATGAGGTTTGACCTCGGAGCGGATACTGACCAGTTCCCGCATCATCTTCTCGTCGATGTGCAGGCGGCCGGCGGTGTCGATGATTGCCACGTCGCGGCCCGCCCTGGCAGCGTCCTCGACACCCCTGGTGGCGATCTCCACGGCGTCCTCGCTGCCCTCGATGGAGAAGACCGGTACATCGAGCTGGCTGCCGAGCATCTTCAGCTGGTCGATGGCAGCCGGGCGGTAGATGTCGCAGGCGACCATCTCCACGTTCTTGCCCTGGGCCTTGAGAAAACGCGCCAGCTTGCCACAGGCGGTGGTTTTACCGCTACCCTGCAGGCCGACCATCAGCACGACCGTCGGCGGGCGCGGTGAGAAGGTGAGCTTGGTGGAAGCGGCGCCCATCAGGTTTCCAAGCTCTTCGTGGACGATCTTGACTACCTGCTGGCCGGGGGTCAGGCTTTCGAGCACGTCCGCGCCCATGGCCCTTTCCTTGACCGCGGCCACGAACTGCTTGACCACCTTGAAGTTGACATCGGCCTCCAGCAACGCCAGGCGGATCTCCCGCATGGCCTTGTTGATATCGTCCTCATCCAGACGTCCCTGTCCCTTGAGGCCGCCGAGTACGTTCTGTAATTTTTCGGATAATGTGTCAAACATGGCTATACCAGTCTAGCAGGGTGTCCGGACGGGCAGAGATGGCATGCTGCTTCGCGGCGTATCGCTGACGCCGGCGCGGGAGATGAATCATGCCCGATGACCACGTACTGATACGCCGGATGAACCTGGTCAAGGCATAGATAATTCCAAAGGTAAACCAATCTCACCGCTGCCATCCACTATCCACTTGGCGAACTCTCCGTAGTCACTGTCATCGGCAGGGAACTTTTTGAAGCCGCGGCCCGGTGGGCACGCGTTGTCCCGGATCGCTCCCGGCACCTTGCGGGCGCACTTTTAGCGCCCGTTAACGCGTCCTAATATTAGGAAGTAGTAGTAGAAGTGTCAAGCTGGAGAGTGCCCGGCGCTGGCGATGTCGCCGGGACGCTAGCTGAAAACCGAGGACTGGAAGATCAGGAAGGCGATGAAGACAATCACGATCACGGTGATTCCCACGGCCACGGAGATGTCCAGCGCCACCGAAGTCTCGCACTCCCCCCGGCGGATAGACCTGTCGATGGCCCAGAAACGCCAGGTGGAGATGGCGATGATAAAAGCACCGGACAGCATCAGGACGATTCCGGCGAGTCCCGAGTAACGCACGAAGTTATGCTGTTTGGCGGAGATGTCCGCCGAGATCGCTTCCAGGAACGAGCCGGCCTTCTCGACGACGAAACCGAAGGCCAGGAGCGCGATTCCCGTGCGGATCCAGGCGAGGAAAGTCCGCTCGTTGGCCAGCTGGGTCGTCAGCCGGTTGAACCGGGTCGGCTTGGTTCCGCCCGGTTCGGGTGCGTCACATGTCTGGTTGGAATCCGGTGCCATCTTCCCCAAGTTCCCTCCTCGCTGTTCCAGAAGAATCGCCGCCTGGCCTCCAGCAGCGCCCGTCAGGCCTCCAGCAGCGCCCGGGCGAAATCGGTCGGATCGAACGGGCGCAGATCCTCCATCTGCTCTCCTACCCCGACCAGCTTGATGGGTAAACCAAGCTCGTGCGAGATGGCCACGGCGATGCCGCCCTTGGCGGTACCGTCCAGCTTGGTCAGCACGGCGCCGGTCACTTCCACCGCTTCGCCGAAGAGCCGCGCCTGGATCAGGCCGTTCTGACCGGTGGTGGCGTCGATGGTGAGCAGGGTCTCATGAGGGCCGTCGGGTATCTGTTTGGCGATCACCCGGCGGATCTTCTTGAGTTCCTCCATCAGCGGCACCTGCGTATGCAGACGGCCGGCCGTGTCGACGAGGACTACGTCGATGCCGCGCGATTTCGCGGCGGAGATGGCGTCAAAGACCACGGCTCCCGGGTCGCTGCCGTGTTTCTGGGCGATGACCGGGCAGTCCACCCGCTTGCCCCAGACCTGCAGCTGCTCGATGGCGGCAGCGCGAAAGGTGTCGGCTGCCGCCAGCATCGCGCTCTTGCCCTCCTGCTGGAGATGCCAGGCTATCTTGCCGATCGTCGTGGTTTTGCCGGTGCCGTTAACTCCGACCATGAGGATAACCGATGGCTGGTGCGAAAC
>JAENWV010000190.1 GCA_016650015.1 Thermoleophilia bacterium
CAGGATCTCGGCGTTCTTCTTCGCCGTGCCGCCTTTGAGCATGTCAGAGCCGGCTACCCGCTCGAAACCGAAATCCTCCGGGGTGATGGTATACAGATCGATCTCCTCAGCGCCCTGCCGTATCTCAGCGATGTCGGTAGGGCCGGTAATGGTGATCTCGTCCAGCCCATCGGAGCCGTGCACCACCAGTCCGCGGCGGCAACCCAGATCCTTGAGCGCCCAGGCGATGACCTCGACATAGGTGCGGTCGGAGACGCCGATCAGCTGGTATTCGGCTCCGGCGGGATTCGTCAGGGGACCAAGGAAATTGAAGATGGTTCTTACGGCCAGCTCGCGCCGAACCGGCACCACGTGTTTCATCGCCTCATGGTGCAGCGGCGCGAACATGAAACCGATCCCGACTTCGCTGATGCAGCGCGCAACATCATCCGCGGAAAGGTTGAGATTGGCGCCCAGCGCTTCCAGCACATCGGCGCTGCCACACTGGCTGGTGGCGCTGCGGTTGCCATGTTTTGCCACTTGGGCCTCGGCGCCCGCCACTACAAAAGCGGCCGTGGTTGAGATGTTAAAGGAATGCGACTTGTCGCCGCCGGTGCCGCAGGTGTCCACCAGGCTGACACCCTGCACCTCCACTCCCACGGAGAAACGGCGCATGGTGCGGGCCAGGCCGACGATCTCCTCGACGGTCTCTCCCTTGGCGCGCAGAGCTGTCAGGAAGCCGGCGGTCTGCACCTCGCTGGCGTTGCCGGACATGATCTGTTCCAGCACCGACGCGGCCTCGGCCTCGGTGAGGTCGATGCCGTCGGCCAGGCGGTCAATCGCGTATGTCAGGATGTCGTTGGGCATCTTTTCTCCTTGAAACTTTGCTTGAATCACTCGGTCACTGGCTGAAAACTGGCCTTTGCTTGTGGTCGACCGAACCGCCCGTGGTAAAGCTAACTTCAAACGCTCATTTTCAGAAAGTTCCCCAATATTTGTTTACCCCGCTCTGTCAGGATACTCTCCGGGTGGAACTGCACACCTTCCAGGGCGGGCAGGGTCTTGTGCCGCACGCCCATGACGACATCGTCTTCCGTCCAGGCGGTCAACTCCAGAACATCCGGGATCGGTTCGGCCAGAACCAGCGAGTGGTAGCGGGTCGCCGTGAACGGATTTTCCACGCCTGCGAAAATCGTTTTTCCATCATGGAAGACCGGCGAGGCCTTGCCGTGCACCGGAGCCTCGCCGCGAGTGACGTTGCCGCCGAAGACCTGGCCGATGGCCTGGTGGCCGAGGCAGACGCCGAGGATCGGCAGTTTGCCGCCCAGGTCACGCACCGCTTCCATGGAGATGCCAGCCTCGTTGGGAGTACAGGGCCCCGGCGAAACAACCAGGTGGCTGGGCTGGCGGCCGCTGATCTCGGCGACACTGATCCGGTCGTTACGGAATACTTCGATCTCCGCTCCCAGTTCGCCCAGAAACTGCACCAGGTTGTAGGTAAAGGAATCGTAATTATCGATGATGAGCACCCGCGCCTTCATCCGGCCCGCCCCAGTTCAAAAAACTCTTGCATGTCTGCCGACATCATTCCCATTCCTCCTGCCCCTGGGCCAGCTCGATAGCGGTGAACAGCGCCCTGGCCTTGTTCCTGGTCTCTTCGTATTCGAGAGCCGGCACCGAGTCGGCGACGATGCCCCCGCCGGCCTGTACATATGCGGTTCCATCCTTGACCACGATGGTGCGGATACAGATGCAGGTGTCCAGCTCGCCGTTGAAGCTCAGGTAACCGATGGCGCCGGCGTAGGGACCGCGCTTCGACGGTTCCAGCTCGTTGATGATCTGCATGGAGCGGATCTTGGGCGCCCCGGAGACCGTCCCCGCGGGAAAGGCCGCCTTGAGGGCGTCGGTGGCCTTCATCCCCTCCTGCAACCTGCCAACCACCACCGAAACAATGTGCATGACGTGAGAATAATATTCGATGCGCATCAGGTCCACCACCTCCACCGTGCCGGGGTCGCAAACACGGCCCAGGTCGTTGCGGCCCAGGTCTACCAGCATGATGTGCTCCGCCCGCTCCTTGGCGTCGGCGAGCAGGTCTTCGGCCAACTTCTTGTCTTCGTCGGGAGTGGCGCCCCTAGGCCGGGTGCCGGCGATGGGGCGTGTTTCCACCCAGCCGCGGTTGACCTTGATCAATGGCTCCGGCGACGAACCCACCAGGGCGAAATCATCAAAGTTTATGTAATACATGTAGGGAGAGGGATTCACGGTCCTCAGCCCCCGATAGATTCCGAAGGCGGAAACCTCCGCGTCCACCTGGAAGCGCTGGGATGGCACGGTCTGGAAGCTGTCACCGGCGAATATATACTCCTTGACCTTTTCCACGGCATCCTCGAAGTCCTCGCGGCGGAAATTCGAAACCGGCTGCTCCAGCGGACGCCGGCGACGCGCTTCCGGCTTGGCCAGCGGCGCCGACAGCAGCTCCTTCAGCGAACGCACGCGTTCACAGGCAACCTCGTAGGCGGCGGCCGGATCAATGCCATCCTCGACCAGCACATTGGCCAGCAGCAATATCGAGTGTTTGAGATGATCGAAGATGACGATGGAGTCGCTGACCAGGAAAGCCATGTCCGGCAGTCCGATCAGGTCGGCCTTTGGCGGCGGCAATTCCTCGATCCAGCGCACCAGGTCGTAGCCGAACAGGCCGACCGCGCCGCCAATGAAGGGCGGCAGCTCCTCGAGCTCCGGCGCCCGATAGCGTGACATGTATTGTTCGATGGCGCCGAAGGGGTCGTCGCAGGCGCTGACCGTCTGGTCGCCGCCCTCGCGGATCTTCAGCTCGCCATCCTCGAAAGTGACGATTGCCCGCGGATCACAGCCGAGGAAGGAATAGCGGCCGATGCGCTCGCCCTGCTCGGCGCTCTCCAGCAAAAAGGAATTTTGGCGCGCACCCAGCTTTAAAAAAGCCGAGACCGGCGTCTCCAGGTCAGAAATGAAACTGTGATAGAC
>JAENWV010000243.1 GCA_016650015.1 Thermoleophilia bacterium
ACCGGGGATCGGCGCCGGCGCATCTCATCAATTCCATCCGTCGGCTCAAGCGCTCGTATCAGCACCGCCGCCGGCTCATGCTCCTCCTCGCAGACTATGTTGAGGAGATGGTGCATTCCGTAGGTGAAGTATACATATGCCCTGCCAGGTAAACCAAACATGGCGCGATTGCGTTCGGTGTGGCCACTGGCTGCGTGACAGGCGGGGTCTTCCCGGTTATAGGCTTCGGTTTCGACAATGATGCCTCCGACCCCGTTGTGCAGCAGCCTACAGCCGATCAGGTCACGGGCGACAGTGTGAACCTTCCGATTATAGAAGGATTTTGGCAGGACTTTCGCAGGCATTACTCCAGCTCTGTCAATGCCTTTTTTATTCCTTCCAGCCGCTGCGCAGCATCCGCCAGCTGTTCGGCTACCCGCCGGGGGGCCGTACCGCCGTAGGAATCCTTGCGCTCGACCGCGGCCTGGAGATCCACCAACTGATAATAGGAATCGTCAAAAACGGGTGACGCTTTTTGCAGATCATCCTGGGTGAGCTGGTCAAGCTTTTTGTTTTCATCAATACACTTGCGAACCAGCTGGCCGACGATTCGATGGGCATCGCGGAAAGGAATGCCCTTACCTGCCAGGTAATCCGCCACATCCGTGGCCAGGGTGAAGCCCTCCTCGGCGGCTGTGCGCATTCGTTCGGCATTAATTTCGAGGGTAACGACCATTTCGGCCATTACGGGTATGGTAACCAGCAGCGTGTCCGTCGTGTCGAAAACGTATAGTTTGTCTTCCTGCATATCCTTGTTATACGCCAGCGGCAACCCGGTCAGCAGCGATGTCAGCCCCTGGTGATTGGCTGCTACCTTGGCGGCCCGGGCCCGGATCAGCTCGCAGGCATCGGCGTTCTTCTTCTGGGGCATGATGCTTGAGCCCGAGCTGAAAGCATCGGCAATCTCGGCATAGCCAAACTCGGCGCTGGTCCAGAGGATCAGCTCCGCGGCCAGCCTCGACAGATGCACGCTCAGATTCGAGGCGGCGCTCAGATAGTCCAGGGCGAAGTCGCGATTGGAGACATCGTCGATGGAGTTGACTCCGGGGCGCTCGAAACCGAGCTCCGCCGCGGTCTCTTCCCGGTTGATGGGATAATTGACTCCGGCCAGGGCGCCCGCGCCGAGCGGCATCACCCGCGCGGCCTCCAGCACCCTCCAGAAACGGATATAGTCCCGCGAAAACATCTCGTAATAGGCGAGGAAATGGTGGGCCAGCAGCACCGGCTGGGCCCGCTGCAGGTGAGTGTATCCCGGCAGGATGACTGACTCGCCCGACTGCGCCTGCTTGAGGATCGACTCCAGCAGCCAGGTGATATCGGTCAGATGCTGACGCACCTGGTCCTGTATATAGAGCGCCAGACCGGTCGCCACCTGATCGTTGCGGCTGCGGGCCGTATGCAGCTTCTTGCCGGTGTCACCGATTATTTCGATCAGCCGCTT
The DNA here is from genome assembly GCA_016650015.1 of Thermoleophilia bacterium. Lineage (GTDB taxonomy): Bacteria > Actinomycetota > Thermoleophilia > BMS3ABIN01 > BMS3ABIN01 > JACRMB01. The sequence goes on from JAENWV010000243.1 coordinate 1,481, forward strand.
CTCGATGGCGGAATGAATGTCCTCATCGGCCAGCAGCAGCTCGAAATCTCCCTGAGCGATCTCGGTCATGATCTGGCCGAGGCCGTTCTCGACCTGCTCGGACTCTTCTTTGGTCAGCACGCCGATACCGGCGAGCATGTGAGCATGGGCGATGGAGCCCTGGATATCGTAGGGCGCCAGACGCCAGTCGAAACTGATCGAGGCGTTCAGCAGCTCGAACAGCTCGTGTGGCGGTTGTTCGAAGCGGCCGGACCAGAATTTGTTGTTTTCTTCGTTCATGTTGCCTCGTTTATTGGTGATGTCCGGGAGATGATATTCCCGCCTCCACTAGGGTCTTCGACAGACGTTACGGCGGAAATATCATCTCCCGGACAGGCGTTACCGGGTTCTTTAATCACTTGCTCTTCCTGGACAAACACTAACCGTTTCTTTATTTACTTGCGCTTTTTTGCCCATACTTCGAGCGGCAGACCCCAGAGCTCACAGAAGCCTTTCGCCGCGTCGTGGCTGAAGGCGTCTTCGCCGCCGTAGGTGGC
>JAENWV010000163.1 GCA_016650015.1 Thermoleophilia bacterium
AACTGGCTTCACAGAGCCTCGCGTCAGCGGTGATCCTGTCGCCCGCAGCCAGAACTATTATGTCGCCGGGGACCAGCCGGGAAGCGGGAGTGCGCTGACGGTAGCCGCCGCGGACCAGGGCGGCTTCCGGACCGCTTAGCTCCTTTAGTTTTTCCAGGCTTCTCTCCGCCTTGTATTCCTGAAAAAAACCGAGCGCGGCGTTAGCCAGGACGATGGCCATGATGACCAGGGTGTCATAGGGAAGGCCCTCTTCCCGGTCGAGAAGCCAGATAACCAGGTTGAGCGTCGCGGCGGCCAGCAGCACGATGATCAGAACGCTGCGAAACTGGTCGAGCAGGAGTTTCAGGGGATTGATCCGGGGTTCGTCAGGCAGTTGGTTGGGGCCGAAGCGGCCCAGCCGGGAGACGGCTTCTTCGCGGCTCAAGCCACGCGCAAGGTCTGAATCAAGCAGCGACAGGACTTCCTGGGAAGGGAGGCTATGCGCGGTTTCTCTGACCTGGTTCGGTTCCATTGCCACAGATTATACCCCTGCGGCCGGGTTCTGATTCGCCGAGAAGGAGTTAGCTAGCCTGATGAGCCTCCAGGTCAAGCTGCTCGATATCCTTTTTTGCCTGGATATCGTCGAGCCGGTCGTTGAAGGCGGCGGCGATGTAGTCGACCTGTTCGAAGAAAAAACGGTGAACGTCGACGGCCGCGGGAATTAGGGTGATCTGCTGCTCGATGTCCTCCATCAGCCGCTGCAGCTGACGGCAACTGTCGGCCAGCTGTTTGCCACCGAGCAGCGAAATAGGCCTGTCGCAGTATGGACAGGATGCGGTTTCTTCAATCGATACCTGGGATTCGTCGACCCAGATATAGGTCAGACATTCAGGACAGATCGTCCAATACACGACCGGTCGCCGTCCCCCCTTGGCGTTGCCAGACATTTCGCACCCCCGCGAAGTGGTTTAGCAGAGCATTAGTTTATCACCTGCAACGAGGGTTTGGAATAGGCGTCTGTTTCTCAGGGTTTTCCCTGAGCCGTACCGGCAAATATCAGCTATCTGACGCTAAAGGTTTTGCTCACGGGATCCGAGTTGTCGGTCTGGATCTTCAGCACGACCTCATACTCACCCTTGGGCCAGGTCGCCGTTGCCCGCTCCAGCGAACCGGTGATGATATTGGAGTCCTCCTCGGAGGTGAAAGAGGCGGAATCGATGTCCTGGGGCTGGTTGCCGAGTTCGCCGCTGAGGTATCTCCATTGACGATTTGCACCTTTTCGCTGTAGGTTTTGCCAAGCAGGAATCGTATTTTCTATCTGGAGGCATGAATGAATTATCTGAAATGGACGCTGGCAGTTCTGCTGCTGGCGTTACTTCTGCCGGCGGCCGGCTGCAGGGAGACCACGATGACCACCGAGACGCAAGCCCGCACAACCATACCACCGGAGGTCCAGGGCGACGCCGCCAGCTCGAAGCCGTCAATTTCAGCTGACGGCCACTTCGTGGCCTTCGAGTCAGACGCCGCGAATCTGGTGGTAGGGAGCACCAACGGAGCCCGGAGTATCTACGTCAAGGACACTCGTGCCGGCGCCACCATGCGGGTATCGTCCACGTCCGCCGGTGTCAACGGCAACAAGGACAACGCCAATCCGGCGGTCTCCGCTGACGGCCGTTTTGTAGCCTTTGATTCCACCGCCACCAACCTGGTGCCGGGCGATACAGGCAGCCAGTGTGTCTCGGCCAGCGGCACCAATGTGAACTGCCCGGATGTGTTTATCAAGAACCTGGAGACCGGAGAAACGCGGCTGGTTTCCGCGACTGCGAGCGGGGCCCAGGGCGACCAGGCAAGCATGCGCCCGGCGGTCTCCGCTGACGGCCGCTTTGTGGCTTTCCGTTCGTCCGCCACCAATCTCGTGCCTGGCGACAGCAACGGAAAGGCCGATATTTTCCTCAAGGACATGCAGACCGGAGCCGTCAGCCGCATTTCCGTAGGAATGGATGGAAGCGAGGGGGGCGACGACAGCGACGCTCCGGTTATTTCCGGCGACGGCCGTTACGTGGCCTTCCGTTCAGCGGCCGGTAGCCTGGTTCCGGCTGATGGAAATAGCACGATGGATGTTTTCCTCAAGGATGTCCAGACCGGAGCGCTCAGCCGGGTTTCGACCAGCGCAGCTGGAGTCCCGGGGGACGAGGCCAGCGGCTTCAGTTCGCTGGCGCTTACCGCTGACGGCCGCTTTGTCGCTTTTGAGTCGGTGGCGCCCAACCTGGTTCCCGGTGACGCCAACGGCAAGCGGGACGTGTTTGTGAAGGACACACAGACCGGCGCGATCGCCCTGGCCTCGGCTGACGCCGGCGGGACCCAGGGCGACGAGGACAGCTACCACTCCGTCAGCATCTCGGGCAACGGCCGCTTCGTTGCCTTCAGCTCGGATGCCGGCAACCTGGTCCCCGGTGACGCCAACAACGCTAATGGTAAAACGGATATATTTCTCAAGGATATGCAGACCGGCGCCATCGCCATGATCTCGACGAATAGCGGTGGCGTGGCGCAGGGACAGGGCACGAGCGGGTCCGCCGCGATTTCCGGGGACGGCCGTTTCGTCGTCTATGATTCCGAGGCCGCCAACCTGGTCGCCGGCGACACCAACCGGAAGACCGACGTCTTCGTCAAGGACACCCAGTCGGGGACGACGATCCGGGTCTCGACGAGCACGGCGGATATGGAAAACGGTGCCGGCGACAATTCAAGTACAACCGGTGACCAGATGGGAAACGCCAGCACTATCTATATCAATCGCTGATCGAACGGCGGCTGGACGAGCCGTCTGTCGGGTAATCTTAGGCTGAGCGGGCGGGCAACTGATCGGATTGCCCGCAGAACAACCTTATTTGACACGAGCTGTGAGACCGCGGCCGGCCATCAGGCCAGTTCGCCGACCTTGCTGATGACGAAGGCCAGCAGGAAACCTACAGCCGTGATCAGGCCGGCGAACTCGTGGTCCTCGTGGAAGGCCACCGGGATCATCGTGTCGGCGATCATCGCCAGGATGGCGCCGGCGGCCACCGCCAGCGATACTGCGTTGACATCGGCGGAGAAGTGGCTGAAAACCGCGTAACCCGCCAGCGCCGCGACCCCTGAGATTACAGCGATACCGGTCCATAGCGGGAAGACATAGCCGGCAGTCCGCCCGGATCTTTTCATGCCCGCCGCGCTGGATAGACCTTCCGGAAGATTGGAGAGGAAGATGGCGACCACGGTGACCACGCTCACCGTGCCGCCGGCGATCATGCTGACGCCGATGGCGATGGATTCTGGGATGCCGTCGAGCAGCGCCCCGACGGCGATGGCCCGGCCGCTGCCGCTGAACTCGTCCTCGCTGGGCTGGCTGACCGCGTTCAGGCCGTGATGCTTGCGCCACCTGGCGCCACGGTGGTTTGGCCACCAGGTTACGGCGGTGAACAGAACGGCGCCGCCGAGAAAGCCGAGAGCGCTGGAGTCGAAGCCGCCGAGCTTGAAGGCGTCGTCCATGAGGTCGATGGATAGTGCCGAGATCAGCACGCCGGCGCCGAATGCCATGATACCGGCGATGGCCCTCTTGGGGAGACGGGCGAACCAGCCGGCAAGCGCCCCGATCAGCAGCGCCGAACCAGCAAGCAGACCCCATGATCCTGCTTCCAGCCAGAGTGGCAAGT
>JAENWV010000251.1 GCA_016650015.1 Thermoleophilia bacterium
ACAAGCTGTTCGTTCTCGATATACGCAAGAAGGACGCTTTCAACAAGGGCCATATTGATGGCGCCACCAATATCGAGTTCCGCTCGGCAGCGGTGCCCGATAACCTGAAGATGCTGCCCAAGGACAAGAAGATCGTGGTTGTCTGCTACACCGGCAACACCGCCGCCCACTTGACCGAGATCCTGAACATGCTCGGCTATGATACCGTCGTGCTCAAATTCGGCATGATGAGCTGGGACGGCAGCGGCAAGGACACCTACATCACCGATATCCAGGCGGCCGCCAATCCGGTGGTGACCAGCTGATCGAGTCGAATACGAGAAGCCAGGCCGGGGTACAGGTTTTAGAGCGCCACGGCAAGGCAGGGGAGAATATCCCGCTCTGATATCAGGGGCGCGGCCGCAGGCCGCGCCCCTTTTTGTTCCCGCGAACGTTACGCGATGAGCTCGTTTTTTGTTCCCGTGATTCTTCTGTGATAGTTTCATCCCATGGACGCCCTCAATGTGCTGTTTCCCGGATCCGGGGTAAAGACCTGGATTTTTCTGCCACCCCTCGTGGCGTTCGTCGTTTCCACTTTCACCTCGATGGGCGGCGTGTCCGGCGCCTTCATCCTGCTGCCGTTCCAGATGAGCTTCCTCGGCTTCACCAGCCCGTCGGTCAGCTCCACTAACTTCGTCTACAACATCGTGGCTATACCGAGCGGCGTCTACCGCTATTTCAAGGAAGGGCGCATGGCCTGGCCGCTGACCTGGGTGGTGCTGGTCGGCACCCTGCCGGGCCTGTTGATCGGCTATTACCTGAGGATCAAATATCTGCCCAACCCCAGCACCTTCAAGCTGTTCGTCGGTTGCGTGCTGTTCTACATCGGCGGCCGGCTGCTCTATGAGCTGACCGGACGGGCTCGAGCGGGCCGCGACAAGCAGAGGGGCCTGGACCGAAAATTCGCCGAGCGGGCCCGCAGGATGAAGGAGGAGGGTGCGTCGCGATCGGCGGCGCTGCCGCCGGAGGCGGTGGTGAGGACGGTCTCCTTCAACCCCAAGCGGATCGAATACGAGTTCTGGGGAGAGCGCTTCGGCTTCAGCGTCCCGGCGATGCTGCTGCTGGCGTTAGTCGTCGGCGTTATCGGCGGCACATATGGCATCGGCGGCGGCGCCATCATCGCGCCGTTCTGCGTGGCTGTCTTCCGCCTGCCGGTCTACACGGTCGCCGGCGCGGCGCTGCTGGGGACCTTCCTGACCTCCATCCTCGGGGTCGTCATCTACAGCGTCATCCCGATTCCGGGCGCCGACGGGGTCGCCACGACCTGGCCGCCGGACCTGGCCCTCGGCGTCCTTTTCGGCATCGGCGGTTTCGCGGGAATGTACCTCGGCGCGCGGCTGCAGAAACACGTGCCGCAAAAGTTCATCAAGCTGCTGCTGGGAATCATGATCGTGGCGCTGGCGGTTCAGTATATTTCTCAGTATTTTCTGAAATAGGAGGGAGTTGGTTAATAATTTTGCAGATATTTGAGCAATCCTTTCTGGGCGGATGCCAAGCCGAGGGAAAAAGTTGCTTAACCGTGTGTCAACGGGAATTGGGCAAGGTCATTCCACATCAGACTTTTTTTACCTGGAGAACTTATCCCTGGATATTAAGGAGATAATTTAAATGGAAGACCAGCGTGAACCAATCGATGTTATTAAAATAGGCGAAAAAGATTTTGAAGAATCTGATGTTGCAATAATTAATGTTTTTTCGCCATCGAGGCGGATATTAATGGATATTAATAGGAGTAGCTACAAGACATGATGGTGAA
>JAENWV010000167.1 GCA_016650015.1 Thermoleophilia bacterium
GAAAGTGAGCAGTTCAAATTACCGGGTATAAGCGATCTCAGGGTTGATAAAAATCAGGTGAGCTTCCTCTACAAGGGTGAAGTGAATACCATTTCCAGACTAATAGCGCAAATAGATCTTGTTGATTTTATGGTCGGTGAGCCGGATCTGGAAGAAATATTCATGCACTATTACAGGTAGCCCATGAACGTTTTTATTCAGGAGCTCAAGCAGTACAGGAATTCCACCATCGTGTGGATAATAGCGCTGATTTCCGTAGCTGCCTTATACATCTCAATATTTCCTTCAATTTCCCAGAGCGCGGGCGTCTCCGACATATATAAAAATTTTCCTGAGGCGTTTAAGAAGACGTTTGGCATAACGGAAAATACCCTGTCTGCTTTTTCGGGCCTGTACGCGCTGGTGCTTAACCTGGTGTTGCTGACGGGGGCGGTGCAGGCCATGAATCTTGGCACGGGGATCACCTCCAAGGAGGTGCGTGAAAGGACGGCGGATTTTTTATTGACCAGGCCCCTCAGCCGGGTGTCCGTTATGCGCCAGAAGCTGCTCACAGTTTTCCTGCTGATCCTTGTAACGGACCTGCTCTTCATGGCGGCTGACTGGGCTTTGATTCAGGCCTTGATTGACGATCCTTTCCAGTTCAGGACGTTTTTGACCAGCACCAGCAGCCTATTCCTGGTGCAGGTGTTTTTTGTTTCCTTCGGATTCCTGCTGGGTTCGGTGTTGCCGAGGATAAAATCGGTCATCGCCGTTTCTCTGCCCGCGGTGTTCGGTTTTTACATCGTCGGGCTATTCGATACGCTGGTCGGGGAAAAAATTAAGTATATGACCCCATTTAAATTTTTTGACGTAAACATGCTGACAGCGGGGGGCGGTTATGAGCCAGGGATCCTTATATACCTGGCTGTGTTATCGATCGCGGCGTTGATCGCGAGCTTTGTGGTTTATAAAAAGAAAGACATCCCGACGATATGAGCCCCGAAAGATGAACATCTACCTGAAAGAGCTGAAGGATTACAGAAAGTCGCTACTCTTCTGGTCGCTCGGCGTTATTGCCTTTATGCTTTCGGTAGCGAGCAAATATCAGGGCTACAGTAAGTCAGGCACCTCAATAACCGACCTCATCGACAGCATGCCGGCAGGACTTAGCGCAGCCATAGGTTTCAAGGGGCTCGACCTGCAAAGTGCGGGCGGGTTCTTCGCATTGTGCGTCCTTTATCTTTCCATCATGCTTGGGGTGCATGCCGTGCTGCTCGGCTCCGGCATTATTGCGAAGGAGGAGACCGACAAGACCATCGAGTTTCTGTTTGCGAAACCGGTATCGAGAAATCGGATTTTATTTTCCAAGCTGCTGGCGGCCCTGACAGTGATAGCCGCACTGAATGTTGTTACTCTCGCATCGTCTGTTTTAACTTTGGCCGCGTTTAATGAAGGGCCATCAATAAACGGTGACATTGCATTTCTGATGCCATCCGTATTTTTCATACAACTCTGGTTCTTGATGATTGGAACGTCGTTTGCAGCGATTATGCGACGACCGAAACGGGCGGGCATGTTTTCCGCCGCGGTACTGCTGGCAACCTTCATTATTTCCGCGTTTGTCGACATCACAGACAAGCTTGGTTTTCTAAAATATACGTCACCGTTCAAATACTTCGATGCCAAAACAATATTTTCTGAGGGCAGATACAACATTCAGAACATAATTATTACGGTTGCTGTAGTCACCATCTTGCTTGCGTTGTCCAAACTGGCATACAAAAAAAGAGACTTTAATGTTTAACAAAAGTACATAGATAAGAAGCCTGCTTCTCTGGTTCCCTTCTTATCTCTCTGAGCAGATGCTCCAGTGGGTTGTTGGTCCTGATCCTGATCCGGTGCAAGTAGGAAAGATGCTGGAAGAGTCAGCAGCGTGGGTCGCTGTGGCAAGCTAAGGTGTCAACAAAAACGGGGTAACTCCAACTCCAGGCAGATATTCTTGACTCATGATCGTCCAGATGAAAGCATGTCGCGCCGGAACACCCCGCGTTGGCAAATGTTGGCAAACCGTTGGCAAGAGGGGTCTGGAAGCCGGTGCGGGGGAGATAGGCTCCACGACTGAATGAACGTTTTTGCAGGTAAATACTGGTGCCGAAGGTGGGAATCGAACCCACACGGGGGTGAACCCCCGGATTTTGAGTTTTTCCTTTTACTTTCCGCCTAATACGCCTAGTTTTGATCTCAGTCGAGAGGGCGCTTAATACGAGATAAATGTGTTAGCAAAATGTTAGCGTTTTATTACTATCCTTGGACACATAGCAAAGTCATTTTGTACTAACCCAGGGTGTCTACGAAAGCCGGGCAACTCCAACTCCAACTTCACAGGACCTCCGGTCAGCCCTTCGCAACACCGATGGCCAGGAAGACCGCGTAGGTCAAAAGCAGCCGGGCCGCCTTTGGCGTCATCGGCACGAGGTCTTCGAAACGCTCCAGCGTGAGCACTCCGCGAACGGTGGAAAGCGCATACGGAAGCGTAATCAACGGCAGCAGAATCGATGCGCCGAAGCCCAGTCCCAGCCAGAACCAGAACGGGGCGAGGTACGACAGCGCGAGCAGCACCACGAACTCCGCGCGGCTCCACGCCATGCCGGCGCGCACGGCGAGGGTGCGCTTACCCTTCGCCACATCGAACTCCCGGTCGCGGATGTCGTCGATGATCAAAATGTTCGTTATCAGCGCCCCGATGGGCAGACTCAGCGCGAAGGCTGTAAAGGGGAACGCCTCGGGCACCGCCTGCCAGAATGCCGGGTGACCGTACGCGGGGGCGGCCTGCACGTAGTAGCAGCCGACGACGGAGACAATGCCGAAGAAAACGAAGAACAAGGGGTCGGCGATCCCGCGCGCTCCGAACGGAAAGGGGCCGGCCGAGTAGATCCAGCTTGCCAAGATGCTCAGGAGGCCGATCACCAGCACGGGGAGTCCTGCATGGTGCAGCAGCCAGGCGCCGGCAATCAGCGCGACGCCGTAACATCCGAAGATTGCCGCGCGCAACCCTGACAGCGTCAGCGCTCCGTCGCGTAACGCATGAATCAGGTGGGGATGCTCGCGGTCGTTCGGGTGCCGTGTCAGATTCTCGTGGTTGTCGGTCAGGACACCGCCGAGCTGGACCAGCCAGCCCGCGAGAAACGCAAGCAGTACCGGTACCGCGGCAAAGACTTCGTGACGAACCGCAAGGCCGACTGCCTCCATGGCCGGAGCGGCCGCCGTGGGCAGCGTGTGTCCGGGATAGAGTAGCATGTAGATCCACATGTCGCGCCGGGACGTCACTTGCGCCTCATTCATCCTGCAATCTCCATCTCGAACGCGCAAACGCCTCCGGTGGCAAACGCCTCCGCTGCAGCGCACCGAGACCTATATAAAACCAAACTCTTTGATTTAGCCATTCCCCGCGCTCCCTTCTGGTTTGTTTGTCTGTCCTTAAGCCGCCCAGGTCTCAGTAGAGACAAAATCCGCCAGCGGGTCATAGGGCTCTTTTTCTCCCTGATCCAGGTTCACTTTATCATTAGGTGGATTCAACTTTGAAGTGCAACAGTTAACAGGGTTGACGTTTTGAAGAATACTTCATATGGGGTTTTGAATCCAAGCTTTTTTCTGGGACGGTGA
>JAENWV010000048.1 GCA_016650015.1 Thermoleophilia bacterium
AGCCAATATCTGTCTGGTGGATGTTGATGAGGAATTCGAGATCGATCCGGGAAATTTTTTCAGCAGGTCGCGTAACACGGCCTTCGCCGGACGCCGGGTCAGAGGCAGGGTGTTGCTGACGCTGGCCGCCGGCCGCGTAGCGCACAATATTTTATAAACCAGGAACCAGGGACCGCTTTGAAAAACCAGGAATCAGGCAACAAACAACCAGAGGCGCCAGCGGCGGTGCTTCTCGAGGACGGTACCCTTTACCATGGCCACGGTTTCGGCTCGCCCGGCGCCGTCTTCGGTGAGATCGTTTTCAATACCGGCATGACCGGCTACCAGGAGGTCGTCACTGACCCTTCATATCACGGACAGATGGTCACTTTTACCTACCCGCTGATCGGCAACTACGGCGTCAGTACCACGGCCAATGAGTCGGACCAGGTCCACTCGCGCGCGGTCATCGTCCGCGAAGCCCACAACCTGGCCCGCAACAGCACGGCTGAGCAGGGCTGGATCGACTGGCTGTCCCTGCAGGAGGTGACCGGCGTCGCCGGCATCGACACTCGCGCGCTCACCCGCCGCATACGAAGCGAGGGCGCCATGCGCGCCGCCGTTTACTGGGGCGATTTCAGCGAAGCCGAGATGGCCGCCCGCCTCGAAGATACGCCCTCCATGGCCGGGCAGGATCTGGCCAGCCGGGTGACCTGCGCCGAGCCCTATGAGATCGAATTCCTCAAGGGGAAGCACCGGGTCGTGGTCATCGACTACGGCATCAAGCGCTCGATTCTCAAACAGTTGGGAGCGGCCGGCTGCAATGTTACCGTTCTGCCGGCCTGGGCCACGGCGGAGGATGTCCTGGCCGCGGAGCCCGAAGGCGTCTTCCTTTCCAACGGACCCGGTGACCCGGCGCCCCTGGATTACGCGGTGCGCTGCGTCGAAGGGCTCCTTGGCAAGGTGCCGGTATTCGGCATCTGTCTCGGTCACCAGATCCTCAGCATGGTCCTGGGACTGAAGACATACAAGCTGAAGTTCGGCCACCGCGGCGTCAATCATCCGGTAAAGAACCTGGAGCGCGACCGGGTGGAGATAACCTCGCAGAACCATGGCTTCGCCGTGGAGCTGCCCGAGGCGCTGGCGGCGCGGCTGGAGGCGAGGCAAACCGGCGGCGGTTCTGGCGAAGACACCGGTACCTCAGCGGGCCCCGGAAAGACCTTTTTCGAAGCTCCGTCAGCGAAAGAGCTCCGGCTCGACACCGCTTTTGGCGCGGCGACGATCAGCCATCTCAATTTATACGACGGCACCGTCGAGGGCATCCGTTGCCTTGATCTGCAGGCTTTTTCGGTGCAGTACCATCCCGAGGCGAGCCCCGGCCCTCACGACTCCCGCTATCTATTCGAGGATTTCGTCAACGACATCGTCATCAATAAAGTGAAGCAGGCATGAAGGCCGTTCCGGCTGATTCCAGGATAAATCCTGTCAAGTATCATGGGCTCGACAGTCGACTGCAGGCAGTCTGATGCCGCGCCGCGACGACATCCATAAAATCATGCTGATCGGCTCCGGCCCCATCGTCATCGGCCAGGCCTGCGAGTTCGACTATTCCGGCACCCAGGCCTGCCGGGTACTGCTGGAGGAGGGTTACGAGGTCATCCTGGTGAACTCCAACCCGGCGACCATCATGACCGACCCCGACTTCGCGACCCGCACCTATATCGAGCCACTGGACGTGCCCACTGTTTCCGCCATCATCGAACTGGAGCGTCCGGACGCGCTGCTGCCGACCCTCGGCGGCCAGACGGCGCTCAACCTGGCTACCGCCCTATACGAGGCGGGAGTGCTCGATAAATACGGCGTTCAGCTGATCGGCGCCGACTACGACGCCATTCAGCGCGCCGAGGAGCGCGACCTTTTTCGCCAGGCCATCGAGCGCATCGGCCTCAGGGTGCCGCGCAGCGAACTGGCCAAGTCGGTCAAGGAAGCCTGCGAGAAACTTGAGAATCTGAAACTGCCGATCATCGTCAGGCCGAGCTTTACCCTTGGCGGCTTCGGCGGCGGCATAGCCCGTGATTTGGATTCATTCTGCCGCATCGTCGAGGAGGGTGTGACCGCCAGCCCCATCGGTCAGGTGCTGCTGGAGGAATCGGTGATCGGCTGGCAGGAGTTCGAGCTCGAGGTCATGCGCGACCGGGCGGACAACGTGGTCATCGTCTGCTCCATCGAGAACGTCGATCCCATGGGCGTTCACACCGGTGACAGCGTCACCGTGGCACCGGCGCAGACTCTCTCCGATGTGCAGTACCAGCGGCTGCGTGACGCCTCGCTGGCCATTATCCGCGAGATCGGGGTTGAGACCGGCGGCTCGAACATCCAGTTTGCCATGAATCCGGAGACCGAGGAGATCGTCGTCATCGAGATGAATCCGCGGGTGTCGCGCTCTTCGGCGCTGGCGTCCAAGGCGACCGGTTTCGCCATCGCCAAGATCGCGGCGCGGCTGGCGGTCGGCTACACCCTCGACGAGATCCCCAACGATATCACCCGCAAGACTCCGGCCAGCTTCGAGCCGACCATCGATTACGTGGTCGTCAAGACGCCACGCTGGGCCTTTGAGAAGTTCCCGCAGGTCGACACGACGCTGACCACCCACATGAAGAGCGTAGGGGAGAACATGGCGCTGGGACGGACCTTCAAGGAAGCGTTCATGAAGTCCATGCGCTCCCGTGAGCTCGACGTCGAGGGAGACTCCGAGGCGAGCACCGATGAGTTGCTGGCCACCATCGCCATCCCCTGCGCCGAGCGCTATGACCTGATCATGGAGCTCCTGCGCCGCGGTGTCACCGCCAGGCAGATCGAGGATGTGACCGAGATCAATCCCTGGTTCCTCAAGGAATTCGCGGAGATCGCGAGGCATGAGGCGAAGTTGCGCGGCCGCGAACTAACAGATACCAAACAACCGGAACCGCCTGGGCGCGCGCTCGCCGATCTAAGCGAACAAGACCTGCGCCTGGCCAAGCAGACCGGCTTCTCCGACGCCGAGATCGCCGGCTTCACCGGCTCCACGGAGGCAGAGGTCCGCGCCGCCCGCATCGCCGCCGGCGTTATCCCGGTCTATAAATCAGTGGATACCTGCGCCGCCGAGTTCGAGGCGGAGACTCCCTATTTTTATTCCTGCTACGACCAGGAGAACGAGGCCAGGCGCTCGGAGCGCGAGAAGGTCATCATCCTGGGCAGCGGCCCCAATCGCATCGGCCAGGGCATCGAGTTCGACTACTGTTGCGTGCACGCGGTCATGACCAGCCGCGACTGCGGTTACGAGGCCATCATGGTGAACTGCAATCCCGAGACGGTGAGCACCGACTACGACATCTCCGACCGGCTCTACTTCGAGCCGCTGACCCTCGAGGACGTCTTGAACGTTGTCGAGAACGAACAACCCAAGGGCGTCATCGTCCAGTTTGGCGGCCAGACGCCGCTGAAGATCGCCGAGGGGTTGTCGAAAGCCGGAGTGCCGATCCTCGGAACGCCCCAGGACGCCATCGACCTGGCCGAGGACCGGGGCCGTTTCGGCGAGGTGCTGAGAAAGCTGGGCATCGCCCATCCGCCTTTCGGCACCGCCCGCAGTCTGGAGGAGGCGCTGGATATCGCCGCCGGTATCGGCTACCCGTTGCTGGTGCGTCCGTCCTACGTGCTCGGCGGCCGGGCCATGGAGATCGTCTACAACCAGGAGGATCTGGAGCGCTACATCGAGACGGCGGTCAGGGCTTCGCCCAAGCACCCCATCCTGCTGGACAAATTTTTAGAGGACGCCATCGAGATCGACGTGGACGCGGTCTGCGACGGCGAAGAGGTATATATAGGTGCGGTCATGCAGCACATCGAGGAGGCCGGGGTCCACTCCGGCGACAGCGCCTGCGTCATACCGACATTTTCCCTGGCCGGGCGCCTGGTCGATCGGGTTCGTGAGCATACGGCGAACCTGGCCCTGGAGCTGGGAGTTATCGGGCTCATCAACATCCAGTACGCGGTCAAGAACGACGAGGTCTATGTTCTGGAAGCCAACCCGCGTGGTTCGCGCACGGTGCCTTTCGTCAGCAAGTCCACCGGGGTACCGCTGGCAAAGGTGGCAACCAGGGTAATCCTGGGCGAGAAGCTGGCGGCCATGGACCTGCCTGAAGAGCCGGTCCACCCGCACGTGACGGTGAAGGAAGCGGTGCTGCCGTTCTCGCGGCTGCCCGGTGCCGACACCACCCTGGGACCGGAGATGAAATCAACCGGCGAGGTCATGGGTGTGGCCACCACCTTCCCCATCGCCTTCGCCAAGGCCCAGCAAGGCGCGGGGCAGACGTTGCCGCGCGAGGGCATGATTTTCCTCAGCATCTGCGACGCCGACAAACCTCATCTGATCCCGCTGGGGAAGAAACTGCATGAGCTGGGCTTCAGTATTGTCGCTACCGCCGGCACCGCCGAGGCGCTCAAGAAGGCTGGCGTGCCGGCCAGGCCGGTGCGCAAGTTCACCGAGGGCAAACCCCATGTGGTCGACATGATACTGACCGGCAAGATCGATCTGGTGGTCAACACTCCCCGTGGCCGTGGCGCCCGTACCGACGGCTACGAGATCCGGCGCGCCACCCTGCGTACGGGCATTCCCTGCGTAACCACCATGGCCGGGGCCGAAGCCGCGGTGGCCGCCATCGAGGCCAGCCGCGAGCCGGGCATCCAGCTCCATACCCTCCAGCATCTGCATGGAAGACCAACACATACCAGCTAGCCTCTTCGACTGCCCCGTAGTCGAGAGCCGTCCCGTCGGGTCTTACCGGCTCATATCCTTCGTCGCCCGTGAAGTGGCGGCGCTGGCTCGGCCCGGGCAGTTTCTGATGGTGCGGGCCGCCGGCCAGTCGCTGGATCCACTTTTGCCCAGGCCCATCGGGGTGCACGAGCTCGAATCCGACCTGGTGAAGATCCTGATAGAGCCGGTTGGGCGGGGGACGATCTCACTCGCCGGACTGAGGGTCGGCGACAGGTTGAGCGTTCTGGGTCCCCTGGGCAACGGCTTTGATTTGAACGGCGAGGGGCCGGCGCTGGTGGTGGGCGGCGGCATCGGCGCCGCGCCGCTGGCGTTTCTGGCCCGGGCGCTCTCGCAGCGTGGCAGGGAGGTGCGCTGTCTGCTCGGTTTCAAAATCCGCGGCCAGGCCGTAGCCGCCGAGCTTTTTCGTAACCAGAAGATAGATGTTTACACGGAAGATGGATCCATGGGCGGGATGGGGTTGATCAGCGAACCGCTTCCGGGAATACTGGCGGAGATGCAGGCAGGCGGCCCGGAAAACGCGATAAGCGCAGCCGGTGACAGCTCCGACGGTGCGATACCCGCTGATGATGGAGAGACTGGCGTAGCTGGTTATCATCGCGCTGCCGAAATATTCGCCTGCGGCCCCGACGCCATGCTCGCCGCGCTTTCAGGTATAGCCGGCGACCATGGCGCCAAGGCGCAGGTTTCCATGGCGGCCCATATGGCCTGCGGCGTCGGCGCCTGCCAGGGCTGCGTCATCAGGACAGTCGATGGCTACCGCCGCGCCTGTAGCGAGGGGCCGGTCTTCGCCGCCGGGGAAATCGCATGGTAAAGCGCATGGTAGGCCGAATCGTAAACCGGGATATAATAATAGGCCGCGAATTTTGCCTTATCGATGAGGACGCCGCATGAAAGCCTCGCTACATACCAGCCTTGGGCCGTTGACCCTCGATCACCCGATCATCAACGCATCGGGAACCTTTGACGTCATCGAGGCGGACAGGATTCTTGAAGCCGATCTGTTCAGCGACTTCCCGTTTGCCGCCTACGTGCCCAAGACTGTTACCCTCAAGCCGCGAACAGGCAACGAGCCGCCCCGCCTCTACGAGACAGCCGCCGGACTGCTCAATTCCATCGGCCTGGCAAACAAGGGCATCGAAAATTTTATCGTCGAGGACCTGCCACGGCTGGCGGAACTGCTGGTGCCGATCATCGCCAGCATCGCCGGTGAGAGCACAAGCGATTATGGAAGCTGCGCCGAACTGCTCGCCGGCCGCGATGAGGTGGCCGCAATAGAACTCAACGTTTCCTGTCCCAATGTGGAACTCGATGGCAGGGCGCTCGGCTGCGATCCCGAACGCACCGCCCGCGCCGTTTCGCTCGCTCGCGCTGCCACTTCAAAATTTCTGATCGTCAAACTGACACCTAATGTCACCGACATCGTGGCGGTGGCTCAGGCGGCGGCCGCGGCTGGCGCCGACTGTATCTCGGTCATCAACACGGTGCACGGCATGGCGCTCGATCCCTGGACCCTGAAGCCGGTTTTGGGCCATACGAGCGGCGGTCTTTCCGGCCCCGCAATCAAACCGGTAGCCCTGCGAGCGGTCTACATGGTCAGCCGGGCTCTCGATCTGCCGGTGATCGGCATGGGCGGCGTTACCACGGCGCAGGACGTTCTGGAGTTCCTGGCGGCGGGAGCTTCAGCCGTGGCCATCGGTACCGCCAGCTTCCGCGATCCGTTGCTGGCGGCGAGGCTGCCCGGTGAGCTCAGGGACCTGATGGAAATCCGTGGCATCAGCTCGATAGGGCAGCTGTCCGGCATGGCCTGAGCAGATTTTCGGTTAATCCAATGAAGAAAAACAAAAGAGGCGGCCGTACACCTGACGGCCGCCTCTTGATGTCTCATCCGGTTTACGGCCGGAGGCCATGACGTTCTAGGGGTTCATCATCGAGCTGCTCGAAGTACCGGTTCCACCAGGCGGCACCATGATAGTGCTGGTGCCATTGCTGTTGCCGCTCATCACCTTCACACTGCTGGGCAGTTCGAACATGCTGGCCGGAACATTGCCTACGTTGGTGTATTTAAACTCGGTGACGGTTTTTTTGCCCGAGGTGTCCTCCTCGGTCATCAGGCTGGGAAGACCCTCCGGGCCCTTGAACTCTATGGTCAACTTACCGGACCCGGGCATGTTGAACTCCCAGGTGTCGCCGGACCGGTTGGTGCTAGGCAGATAGGCGAAGGCGCTCAGCATAGTGGCGGGGTTAAAGGAGGTGCCCGAGTTATCAGTGCCACTGGACTCGATGGCGGTGTCGCCGTTCACGACCCAGGTCTTCTTCTGCTGGTCGTTATAGATCATGTAGGAAGTTTTGTCGTTGGCGTCATCCCGGCGCCAGTTATTGTCTTTCTGGGTCCATTTGCCGGAACTCTTGCCATCCTCAACCATTTCCACGGTCATCTCCATCTTCTTGAGATCATCGAGACGCTGGTTAAGTCCGTCTTCCGTGCTGGTGGACATGTTGGCCAGATCCTGCAGCTGCGGCTGCTCGACCTTCTTTTCTTCACCACAACCAGCCAACAGTAAAAGTGCCAGAAGTCCAACAACAATCACAGGTATTGTCACCAGTAGTTTCTTAAGCATTCCCAGCCTTTCTCTATTACTTGAACGAAAAATCATACCTCGCGCCCGCTAGATTATCATACGCATCCGGTTTTTACCCGCCCAGGCCCATATTTTCATTGCCAGGCCGGGCGGCGGATGTTTCTTGCAAACCACAGCCGAGAGCTCATATAATAGCCGATGATGTCTCCTTCCGAACCAACATCCGCCACCCCGATAAGGACTCTTGAGCAGCGGCTTGACGCACTCAGGCGGGCTAATGATATCCGCTCGCAGCGCGCCCGCCTCAAGAAGGACCTTAAGCAGGGCATCATCAAGATCGACGAGATCCTGGTGGAACCGCTCGAGTTCATCAAGACCGCCAAGGTCGTTGATGTGTTGTTGGCCGTCCCCAACTGCGGCAAGGTGAAGTCCACCAAAGTGCTGAACCATTGCCGCATCAGTTCCAACAAGACCGTGGGTGGCCTTTCCGAGCGTCAACGCCGGGAGCTGGTGACCTTTTTTCGTCCCTAGGCCATTGAACTCCGGCGGCCAGCCTCGCCGACCTGGCCGTCTTCTCGTAATCTCGGGCCCATCCGGTGTCGGCAAGGGCACCCTGATCGGCAAGGTGCTCCCTCATTTCAAGGACGCGGTGCTTTCCCGCTCCGCGACCACCCGCCCCAGACGAAGCGAAGAAAAACAGGGCCGCGAATATTATTTCCTCACGCTGGAAGAGTTTGAAGACAGGGTAAAGGCGGGAGACTTTCTTGAGCACGTAAAGTACGGCGCCAACAAATACGGTACCCTCAGGAGCGAAGTCGTCAAACAGCTGGACTCCGGGAAGAGCGTGCTCCTGGAGATCGAACTGGAGGGCGCGCGAAATATCCGTTCCCGGATGCCCGAAGCCGTGCTCATCTTTATCGCGCCGCCCAGCGTCGAAGAGCTGCGTCTGCGGCTTGCCGGCAGGAACACCGAAGCCGACGTGGAAAGGGAAGTGCGTCTGGAGCGCGCCGGCGAGGAACTTGCGTCACAGGACGAATTTGACTACATTGTAGTTAATCGAACCGTCGATCAGGCGGCGAATGAGCTCGAAAAAGTTATCAAGTCTACCCTTGAGGGAGGCAGAAGTTGAATAAACCCAGGATTGACGTATTGCTGGAAAAAGTTGACTCCAAGTATGCCCTGGTCACAATAGCGGCCAAGCGTGCCCGGCAGATCAACAATTACTACCGCAACCGCGAAGAGGGCAGCATCGACGATATCCCGCCTCCGATGCTGGATACCAGGAGCCGGAACATTCTCACAATCGCCCTTGAGGAGATAGCGGCAGGTCATATCTCCTATCGTTACCGGGTCTAGACCCTTCCTTTTTGCGCCCATCGCCGGGCGACACTTTCTCCGAGGCCATGAACAGCAAAGGCAAACGAATCGTCCTCGCGGTTACCGGCAGCATCGCGGCCTATAAGGCTGCCGAGTTGCTCAGGTTGCTGACCGCGGCCGGCCATGATGTGCGCGTGCTCCAGACTCCCGCCAGCCGAAAATTCGTTGGCGAACTCACCTTTCAGGCGCTTAGTGGATACCCGGTCGCCTGTGAGCAGTTCAGTAGATCCCCCAAATCCGTATTCAGCCACATAGAACTGGCCGCCAGCGACCTCCTGCTGGTGGCGCCGGCGACCGCGGGAACCATCGGTAAGATGTCCGCCGGCATCGCCGACAACCTGCTGCTCACCACCTATCTCGCCACCGAAGCTCCCACCATGATCTGCCCCGCCATGAACCATCGCATGTGGAACCATCCTGCTGTTCGCGAAAATATCGAGATCCTGCGCCGGCGCGGCGTTATTATTGCGGGGCCGGACACCGGCGAACTTGCCTGCGGAGAAGATGGGGCCGGGCGCATGGTCGATCCCGGGGAGATAATGCGGCAGGTTGATAAGTTGTTCCGTGAGGGCGGTGAAACAATCGGCGAAGACAGCGGCAGGGAGAGTGGGCAGGCGATTACCGCCGGGAGACCCAAGGCAGTCAAAGAGTCAAAAGTTTCAGCCGGCCGACGCGACACCGGTCAGGCTCATGGCGAAGATCTCAAGGATGTAAACATTCTTGTTACCGCTGGTGGTACGAGAGAGCCGATCGATTTTGCGAGGTATATCACAAATCGGTCCAGTGGACGAATGGGTTACGCGCTGTCTGAGGCAGCGCGGGATCGTGGCGCCAGCGTTACGGTGATAGCCGCAAACTGCGCGCTCAAGCGAAATCCGGGCATCAGGTACATTGATGTAGTGACGGCTTCAGAACTGCAAACAGCCGTCGAGAGCGAGTTTAAAAGTTGCGATGTCCTGCTGATGGCGGCAGCAGTTTCCGACTATAAGGTTTCAGACGGATGGACAAAGGGAAAAATTGATCGTAAGGAAAAAAATGATTTGCAGCTAGTGCCAACAAGTGATATTGTCTCTAGCTTGAAGGCGAATGGCAATGGCAGGCTCAAGGTTGGATTCTCGGCGGAGTATGGAGAAGAAAACCGGGAGCGCGCCAGACGCAAGCTCAACGAAAAGGGTTTGGGTATGATTGTCTTCAATGATATCTCGCGCGCTGACATCGGCTTTGAATCAATGCATAACGAGATTACAATAATGATGCCCGGGAGAGAGGATATTTTTATCGGCAAGACATCCAAACGTAACTGTGCTGAACGCATACTTGACCAGGTGGCGGAACTACTGGATTGAGTGAACGGGGATAATGATTGTCTGGTAATTGAGCGGGCAGGTAAATTTCAGCAACAGCAGTCTCGGGGGACTGAGGAGGCGGCCGGTGACGGTCGGATAATGGTAGGGGAGGCTCGCGAGAGTCTCAATTCCTGACCCCGGTAGGACGGGGCGAACAAAGAGAGGTAGGAAAATGGACAAGCTCTATACCGATCAGAATCTGCTAGATGCCCTGAAGAAAGAGGGCAAGAAAGTCGATTCGAGCGGGCTCATGGGACCGACATACCATGGGTACCTGGCAGGTCCCAACCGGCCGAGCGCTGAGGCAATCAGGGCTCGCTTCGGTGGCTGGACCAGCGCGGTACGCAAGGCCGGGATGATACCGGCGGCGCGTCGCACGAAGGATGAAATGAAGAAGCTGGTCAAGCTTGGCAAGGTTGACGCGAAGTACCCGGCCCTGCGCATGGGCATGAGCGTCCGTGAACTCAAGGTGGCGGTTGGTTTGGAAAAACCACGCAAGCCTACCCGCGAGCGCTATATCGATGAAGGCGCCCGGATCGCCCGCAAGCTCGGCCGCGCGCCGAACTTCCACGAGTTCAACCGGCACACCAAGACTGTCACTGCCTGGAATCCCTACCGGCTGTATGGCCGTGACTGGAAGGCATTCAAGCGTGACGTTGACAAGAAGCTGAAGGAGAAGGAAAAGGCCAAGGCCGTCAAGCCGAAGAAGGCAGCCGTCAAGGCCAAGGCGGCTGTAAAAAAGGCCGTCCCGAAGAAAGC
>JAENWV010000046.1 GCA_016650015.1 Thermoleophilia bacterium
CCAGGTTAAAGGGATTGCTTGCCTTCTTCTGCAGTGCTTCGACGAACTGTTGCTGCCGGCCCATGCGCTGGAAATCATCGTCGGAATAGCGAACCCGCACGTAAACGAGAGCCCGCTCGCCGCTCATGTGCTGCGGCCCGGCATCGAAATGAACCTGGGTCCAGTCGAGTCCCTGGGGATACTGTGAGTCGATGGTTTTGGGGACATCGATGTCAACGCCGCCGAGGGTGTCGACAATCGCGGGGAAACCGGAAAAATCCAGTTCTACATAATGGTGGATGGGCAAACCGGTCAGTCCCTCGACCGTCTTTGCCATCAGGGCCGGGCCGCCCCAGACGTAGGCGGAGTTGATCTTGTCCTCGTCGCCATACCCTGGTATGTCAACCAGCGTATCCCGTGGTATCGAAAGTTGCGAAATGGTCTTTTTCTGGCCGTTCACCCGCATCAGCATTATGGTATCTGCCCGGGCATTCTCACCCGGCCGCTGGTCGCTGCCCAGGAACAGGATATTCACGGGTGTCGAGGAGATATCACCCGGCGGTTTCTTGAGCGCCAAAAGCATGTCGGCAGGCACTTTGTCGTTGCTTGCCTTCACCGCCCGGTCGAGCCGCCAATAAGAGATCCCGGCCAGGACGAGGATCGCGATCAGCAGGAACAGCAGCGTGTAACCTATTCCTTTGCCCCAGCTCCGGCGTCCCCGCTTTCCCGAGGCCAAGGCAGGCGGCCGGCCTGACGACGTCTCCCCTGATCCCGGCGTATCACCAAACTCCTCGAGCTGATCAGGCGATTTCGCCTGCCCGCGTCCCGGGCCGGTCTGCAGTGGTTTTTTAGAACCCAGACGGGAACTCTTGTAGCGAGTGTAAGGTTTCTGCCCGGGTTTTAGTTGATCATCCAATTCGAGGAACGGTACGGTTGCGGTTTTTTGTCACCAGAAAGCTGGCTGACAGCTTCGCTGGAGCCTGGAAAACTATAACAAATAATCGCCTGGAATAATGAAAACCACCGGTTGCCCGGCGGTTTAAAAACCTGAAGGTGTCATCTGGCGGCCCTAGATCACCAGCATCTGAAAATACAGGTGATAAAGGATGACGGCGCCATAGCAGCCCGTGACCGCGGTCATCCCGCGCATGGCTACCGGCAAATGACGAAACTTCCAGAGCACCAGGGCTCCGGTCACGACGATGACCGACTTGAAAAACATGCCCATGGGCAGGCTCATGTTAAACAAGCCGGCCATCACCGGGTTTGCCTCCGTAAAGCCCATAGAAAGAGCCCATGCGGTAAGTAGGGAATCGAACAGGTTGAATGAAACCAGCATAAGCGCCAGCAACAGGGGAAAAGACCCCGCCTGGGTAACATCGCGAAAAAATGGCCGTTGCCTGGTTGCGGAAAACCCGGCGCCGGCCAGTTCGTAGTTCGAGGGAAACCAGTTACTCATGATCCGGCGATCTTCGGAGTGCGACCAACGGATAGTTTTTATCTGTTGCCCGCGCCGGTCGGCCATCAGATAATTGCAGGTACTGCAGCCGGAGCTGCAACGGGAATAGTTTGAAGCGTCTGCTGTACAGATCATTATGTCAGACACATTTACTCCAGTCCGCCTCCCCAGGCAGGATAAAGTCAACTAATTTAACCATTTCGGAAGGTACTTTTTCAATACCCATCTGGGTATCTTAATATTTTCTCGTGATATACTCTCGGGCGCGGAGAGCAATTATGGCCTCAAATCTGGAAACACTCGTCATCGGCTTCGACCTGGGTGGCACCAACATGACCGCCGGGCTGGTCGACGGCCGGCTCGAGGTTTTCGACTCCGTCAGAATGAAGACGCCCGCCGCCAGCCAGTCGCACCTGCTGGCCGGTATCCTTTCAATGGTTCGCGATTTATCCACCCGCGCTCCTGCCCCGGTTGCCTCCGTCGGCTTCGGTATACCGTCGATGATTGACCAGAAACGCGGACGGGCGATCATGTCGGTTAATGTCCCCCTGGCTGACTTCGATTTCGTGGATTTTATGACCGGCGAGCTGGAGCTGCCGGTCTTCATCGACAACGACGCCAATTTAGCCGCGCTGGCCGAAATGCGGGCCGGCGCCGCCAAAGGTGCCAGACAGGTCATCATGATAACCATGGGCACGGGCATCGGCGGTGGCATTATCATCGATGGGCAAATTTACCGCGGCGCCGTCGGCAGCGCCGCGGAACTGGGACACATGGTCATCGACGCCAACGGTCCCCGCTGCCAGGGCGCCTGTGAGAACTATGGCTGTTTCGAGACCATGGCCTCGGGCACGGCGCTGGCGCGATATGCGGCCGAGACAGCCGGCGAGCAGCCGGATTCGACCCTGGGGCAGGCAGCCGCCGCCGGCGATAACCTCGACGGCGCCCTGCTGTCACGCCTGGCCGAAGAGGGTGATCCGGCGGCGTTGGCGGTATATAAGAAAATAGGCTTTTACACCGGCGTGGGCATGACCAGCCTGGTGAATATCTTCAACCCGGAAGTCTTTGTTGTCGGTGGCGGCCTGATCCGGGCCGGAGAGATGATACTGGGCCCGGCCCGCCAGATACTGTTGAGCCGCGGCCTCAGACCGAACCGCGACATTGTTAAGGTCGTGCCGGCAGCGTTCGGACCCGACGCCGGGATGCTCGGCGCCGCCTGCCTGGCACTGGATGGCCTGTCTGATAAGGCCAAAAACATACAATAGAATGTGTCTTTGTAGAATGTGTCTTTGCCAAAACTACAACTTAAGTAGGTAGTCATGTCAAAGGTTTACTTTATTTCCAGCCGCGCCGACAGCCGTGAGCGCAACCTGACCAAATATCACCGGCTGCTAAAAAATCTCGACCTTGGCCGGATCGTCAGCGAAGGCGACCTGGTCGCCATCAAGACAAGTTTCGGTGAACAGGGCAACGTCACCTACCTGCGCCCTCAGTATGTGCGCGTGGTGGTGGAAGAAGTTAAACGGCTGGGCGGCCGGCCTTTCCTTACCGATGCCAACACCCTCTATGCCGGCGGCCGCCAGAACTCGCGCGATCACATGATCACCGCTCTCGAGAACGGTTTCGGCTACGAAGTCACCGGCGCCCCGATCGTCATCGCCGGCGGACTGCTGGGATTCGATTATCGCACCGTGCCGGTAAACGGCGACCATTTCAGCGAGGCCAAGATAGCCCCGGCGGCGCTGGACGCCGATGCCATCATCTCCGTAGCCCACTTCAAGGGCCACATGATCTGCGGTTTCGGAGGCGCCCTGAAGAACCTCGGCATGGGTTTCGGCGCGCGCGCCGGAAAGCAGATGATGCACTCAGACGTCCACCCCGAAGTCGCCGCTGACCGATGCGACGGCTGCGCCCGCTGTTATAAATGGTGCCCGGAGAAGGCGATCGTGATGACCCCCAGTGCCGAAGGCCAGGCCCACAAAGTGGCCCAGATCGACGACGAGGCCTGCATCGGCTGTGGCGAATGCGTCGCCACCTGCTTCACCGGGGCAATCAGCATCAGCTGGAAGTCCGACCCGGCCATCGTCCAGCAGAAAATGGTCGAATACGCCGCCGCCGCCCTGCACGATAAACAAAGCAAGTTCGCCGCCCTCAATTTCATCATCGACGTCACTCCGGACTGCGACTGCCTCGGCTGGAGCGATAACGCCATCGTGCCCAATATCGGCGTCGCCGCATCCCTTGACCCGGTATCAATCGACGCAGCCTCGCTGGATCTGGTCAACCAGGTCCACGGCAGCGCCATGAGCGCCCTGGATGAGGCGGGTATGGCCAGCCCGGACAAGTTCGGCAGCGTCCACAAAGGCATTGACGCCACCGCCCAGATCCGGCATGGTGCAAAAATTGGTCTCGGCGAAAGCCACTACGACCTGGTTTCCCTTGACAAAGATGACCCTGAAAGGGCATAAAGAAAAGGACTGTTATCTTGTGTGCCGGGAGGTGAAGCGATGGCTTTTGAGATTTCCGATGAATGTCTTGCCTGCGGGGTCTGTATGGACGAATGCCCCGCGGATGCTATTTCTGAAGGGGACGACATCTACGTGACCGACGCCGAGTTATGCACGGACTGTGGCGCCTGCGCCGAAGTCTGTCCCAACGAATCGATCAGCGAAAGTAAATAATTGCTCCGTGTCTGCCCCACGCCCATCGGCAACCTCGGCGATATCACCCTGAGAGTGCTGGAAGCCCTGAAGGAGGCGGACCTGATCGCCGCCGAGGACACCCGGCGCACCCGCAGGCTTCTCTCTCACTACAGCATCAGCAAACCTCTGGTGAGTTTCTATGAGCATAACGAGCTGCGCCGCCTGCCGGATATACTTGAAAAGCTGCGTGCGGGCATGAATATCGCACTGGTTTCAGACGCCGGCATGCCGGGTATCTGCGATCCTGGCTTCCGCTTGATCCAGGCCGCTCTCAAGGAGGACCTGCCGGTTGAAATCCTGCCCGGCCCCTCCGCCGTCGATACGGCGCTGGTAGCCTCTGGTTTCGCAACCGACTCTTTCGTTTTCATCGGATACTTGCCCAGAAAGAAGGGCGATCTCGACAAGGCCCTGGCCGCCATCGCCGCCATGAACCGAACCTGTATCGCTTACGAATCCCCCCACCGCCTGAAAAAAACCCTGTCGGCGGCAACCGCCATTCTCGGAGAAAGACACCTGGCGATCTGCCGCGAACTCACTAAAAAATTCGAGGAGATAACCCGGGGAACCGCGGCTGAGCTGGTGGCGACCTTGCCGGAAAAGGTCAAGGGAGAGATCGTGCTGGTGTTCGACGGAGCTGAAGCTGCGGCGCCTCGATCAGCCGATGGCAACGGTTCGGAAAAAGCCCTGGCGGAAATGCTGGCTGAAGGTATATCCCCCCGCCGGGCAGCAGAGCTGCTATCCCTGGCCACCGGCATATCCCAAAACCGCCTCTACAAAACAGCCCTGAAGCTCAAAGACTGAATCGCCTGACCCGAAGTCTGACACGTGACAATGCGGCATCCACAAGCTGCCGGCCCTTGCCGTAAACCATTCATTTCCGCCCCACGATCATCTCAAAATATCCCCGGCCCGCTATCTGCCGCCGCAGGTCGTTCAGACTCGCCAGCGACATCTCTCCGTAAAGGCCATCCGACCACATATCAGTCAGAGTATCAGTCTCGGCCAGACGCACAACCCTCATCCCCAGCTTGGTAAAAAAAGTATCCGGCCGGCGCAAGTCGGCGATCACCACCAGACCACCGGGCTTGAGCAGGCGCCGCATCTCCGCCAGGGCGTTCCTCCTGCCAGGCCGGTTCATCTCGTGAATTGCCAGGGACGCCGTTACACGATCGAAGGATTGGTCTTCAAAAGGAAGGTGTTCGGCGTTGGCTCTGATGAACTCCACCTGCTTCAACCTCACCTTGCGGCGGCCCACCTCGAGCATCTGCTCAGACATATCGACGCCCACGGCCCGGCCATCAGGACCGGTGCAGGCGGCCAGCAGGGTCAGCAGGGTTCCCGTTCCACAAGCCACGTCGAGCACCTTCTGGCCGGGCCGCACGTCCGCCGCCTCCACAATGCCGCAGCGAAAGCCGATCTCGCCGCCGATCCATCTGAACGCATTACGCAAGGCAAAGTCATACAAATGCGCCAGACGGCTGAATTCGTCTCGATAGTATCCGGAGGTTTCTCCGCTACCGTGTTCTCCAGTGGCGCCAGGCATATCTGTTGATTTCCCCGGCGAGGAGGATCTGGCCATCAAGGCAAACTCCCGGTCAATCCTGCTGGCTTACCTGGTAAAGTTTGCGATAAACACCTGAATTGCCGGTGAAGACGAGCGAACGGTACGGGCTCTTCATGTAGGCCAGCGAGCGTATACCCCGCATGATGATCGCCAAGCGCGAATATACTTTCTCACAGGCCCAGTTATAACCGGCCTGCAGCTCCTCCGGCTTCATCTTCCTGGGGATGAAAGTGACATTGCCCACGTCATACTTCTCCCACTGTGAATGGATGATGCGGTTCTGCGCCGTGAGCTCAGTCCGCAATGAGGTCCCGGGGAACGGCGTCAGCACGGTAAGCTGCGGGCAATCGATGTTATTGCGCTTGATAAATTTGACCGTTTTCCTGAAAACGCTCTGATCGTCGCCGTCGAAGCCGAAGACGAAACATCCGATCAACCCGATCCGGTGCTTGTGGAATATGCGGATCTTTTCCTCGTATTCCTCAACCCGGTTGGACGCTTTTTTGCCCATCTCGGCGATGTTTTCATCAGAAAGCGACTCAAAACCAACGAGCATGCCGACACAGCCGCTTTTCTGCGCCAGATCCATGAGCTCGTCGTCATCGGCCATGTCGACCGACCCCTGGCTCAGCCAGTGCACGCCCAGCGGTTCCAGTGCCTTGAACAGACGCTTGGCATAACCCTTGTTGGCGGTAATGTTGTTGTCGGTAAAGAAGACGAAGCGGTGGTCGGCGGCCTTCACTTCGGCGACTACTTCCTCCACCGGCCGGAAGCGCATCCGCGGACCGTAAAAGACCGTCGTGGAACAGAATGAGCACCTGAACGGGCAGCCCCGGGAGGTCTCAACCTTGGGGATGTTGAGGTAGGCGTCCTCTTTCATCAGGTCCCGTCGGGGAAATGGCAGTCCGGCCAGATCCGGCTTGTGATCGGAGGTATAGCGAGGTTTCAGTCTGCCGTTCTCCAGGTCCGCTAACAACAGCGGCCAGGTCTCCTCGGACTCACCAATGACCACGGAGTCCGCGTGTACGGCGGCCTCGTCGGCCATGAGTGAAGGATGTACACCGCCCAGCACCACCTTCTTTCCGCGTCGCCGGAACTCGTCGGCGATTTCGTATGCACGTGGCGCCGTTGGAGTCAGCGCTGTTATCGAAACCAGGTCGTAATCGGGTTCGAAGTCGATCGGCTCCACATTCTCATCAATGACCGTGATTTCGTGTTTCGCCGGTGTCAACGCAGCCATCAGGGGCAAGGTCAGCTGGCTCATATATATCCTGCCGCGGATCTTTACGTTGGACTTATGATAGGGTTGAACTAGTAAAATTCTGATGGTCGACTCCTGATCTTGGTGATGTTTGAACTCTAACAATAGCAGCAAATTGAAACAAGTTGCCCTCCGCAGTCTCCCATAATCGAGTGACCGGGTTGGCCGACGTCGTTCCATTCCGAGGGATTCGCTATAACCGGCGGAAAGTGTCGGATCTATCCCTCGTGATCTCGCCTCCGTACGACATCATCAGCCCGGCCGAGCAGCAGAGCTACCACGCCAAGCACTCCCATAACGCGATCCACCTCGATTACGGGCTCGAGCTTCCCGGTGACGATAATCAAAACAACCGTTATACCCGCGCCGCCGAAGCTTTCAGCGAATGGCAAACCGGGAAGATTCTTACTCCCGATCCAGCTCCGGCCTTTTACCTTTGCCGTGAGGAATTCCGGTTGGGCGACGGTACAACCGCCACCCGTGACGGGTTTATCGCCCTGATCCGGCTGGCCGATTTTTCCGAAGGCGTGGTATTGCCCCATGAGGAAACCGCCTCCGGCCCCAAGGAGGACCGGCTGCGCCTGATGCAGGCGACCGGGGCCAATCTCAGTGCGATCTTTTGCCTTTATGCCGATCCCGGCCAAACAGTAATCAAATCACTCGCGAAAACCAGCGCGGAAGATCCTGATATCCGCATTAAAGATGAAGCAGGCACAGTGCATTCTCTCTGGGTTGTGGACGACCCGGTCGCAACCAGCTCGATCAGTGAAATGCTCTCGAACAAAACCCTGCTGATCGCCGACGGTCACCATCGCTATGAAACCGCCCTCGCCTATCGTGACGCACGGCGCGCCGAAGACGGTCCTGGCCCCGAAAAACCCTATGATTACCTGATGGTCTACCTCTCGGACATGGAAAACACCGGCCAGTCCATACTCCCCATCCACCGCTTTGTATCGGGGATAAAAACTGAAACGATGGACAAACTGGAAGCTTCACTTTCGGAAAAATTCCAGGTGATTGAGATTACGGGGTCGGCGGCTGAGCGACAGAAAAAAATGGTGAACGCCCTGGCGGGAGCCAGAGACGGCCACAATGTCTTCGGAATGTACCTGCCCGGCCAGGACAGCTGCCACCTGCTGACCGGCAGGGAAACCCGTCCGATGATTGACGCTGGGGAAACCGGCAGGTCGGCGTCCTTCCGTTCGCTGGATATAGCCGTCCTCGACCGCCTTATCCTGGGCGACATCCTGGGAATTCGTCAGGACGGTCCCAACCAGTCGGCAAAGGTCCGTTTCGTGGAACGCACCGAGAAAGCCCTGGGCGAGCTGGACACGCCCGGCCTGGATGTCGTCTTCATGGTCAACGCGACCAGCATGGAAGAAATCAGGGCGGTCGCCGGCAACGGTGAAAAAATGCCTCAGAAGTCCACCTACTTCTACCCAAAACCGGTCACCGGGCTGGTCTTCCGGAGTTTTGATTACTAAGTATAGAAACCTGGAAGAGGATGATTCTTGACCATATTCCTTCTGGTAATCAGCCTCGCCATCATCCTCAGCGGCTGCGAGGTCTTTACCAACGGCATCGAATGGTTCGGCAAGAAACACGGTCTCGGTGAGGGCGCGGTAGGCAGCGTTCTAGCCGCGGTCGGCACTGCATTGCCGGAAACACTTATTCCACTGATAGCCATTGTCTTCGCCTCCGGTGAGAGTTCAAAGGCGATCGGTACCGGAGCAATCCTCGGAGCGCCATTCATGCTCTCAACCCTGGCAATGTTCGTCACCGGCGCCGCCCTGGTCATCTTCAGCAAGATACACGGACGCGATATCAATCCGCAGGTCAACCACCGCATCATCGGGCGGGATCTCAGCTTTTTCCTCATCTTCTACCTGGCAGCCGTTGTCGCCGGGGCGATACATATCAGGCCTCTCCACTACGTCCTGGTGGGATTTCTTCTGATCGGCTATGGCATATATGTCTTCATCACGCTCAGGACCGAGGGCGACCTCGATGGCCACACCCGCCCACTCTACCTGACAAGGTCTCATCCGCCGGACTTTCCCAGACTGCGCTGGATACTGTTACAGATAGCGCTATCACTGGCCGCCATTGTAGTCGGCGCCCACTTCTTCATAAGCGCCGTCGACTCGATTTCCAGCTACCTCGGCTTGCCGGCCCTGGTTATCTCCATGCTGATCACACCGATTGCCACGGAACTGCCGGAAAAATTCAACAGCGTCCTCTGGATCCGCTCGCGCAAGGACACCCTTGCTCTTGGCAACATCACCGGCGCCCTGGTTTTCCAGAGCACATTCCCGGTTTCCGTGGGGTTGTTGCTGACCGACTGGCAGCTTGACACCATTTCCCTGGTGAGCGCCGGCTTCGCGCTGGGCTCTGGCTCCCTGCTCTACCTGTGGATGAAGCTGAAACACACCCTCGCCTGGTGGATGCTGCTGCTCGGTGGAGCCTGGTACACCGCTTTCGTTACCTATGCTCTTTGGGTTTCCCTCTAGCCCGTACCTGGCGCCAGACTACTCCGCGCTTCCCCACGGTGACCCGATTTCAACCCCACGACGGGGTATGCTAGACTATTTTCTCGGCCGGATGATCCCGGCCGTAGTTCGTAGATGCGCGCCCGTAGCTCAATCGGCAGAGCAGGGGACTCTTAATCCCAAGGTTGTAGGTTCGATTCCTACCGGGCGTACCATTCCTGGTCAATTCTTTTCCGAAGCTTTTGCTGTTTCCCTGAAACCTGCTTTTTTCCAGCCATGCTCAAACCCGGATGTGGCCATTATTTATTGCCACAATTAAATTATAAGACTACGGTCCGCGTGAATGAAAATGGCCGCGGAACGGCGCTAATAAAACGAAAAGCAGACAAAGTTCGCCCTGCGGTTTTCCTAAAGAATTTGTTTATTTTTCCCGAGATTGTGATAACCTGAGAATGGAAACGCACCGCCCTCTTTGCGAAGAAATTCGTAGACAGTAGCGACAGTTTATGATGAGAGCGCTCGAGTGGACGCAGGGGGAGGCGGGAATGACTGGTCCCCAGCCTTGAAAAAAATAAAGACAATGACAATTTTCGGGACCCGGCCTGAGGTAATCAAGCTGGCGCCGATAATCAGCGGACTCGAAGAATCACCGAACTTTGATTCGGTTCTGGTGACAACGGGTCAGCACCGCGAGATGCTCGGTCAGGCTCTTGGCCAATTTGGCATCGAGCCTGATTACAA
Source organism: Thermoleophilia bacterium (assembly GCA_016650015.1). GTDB lineage: Bacteria > Actinomycetota > Thermoleophilia > BMS3ABIN01 > BMS3ABIN01 > JACRMB01. The sequence continues at coordinate 10,199 of JAENWV010000046.1, forward strand.
CCTCGACATCATGCAGCCCGATCAGGGGGTTAGCGATGTCACTGTTAGTTCCCTGCGGGGTGTAGAGGACCTCATCTCAACCGAACAGCCCGACCTGGTGCTGGTCCAGGGAGACACAACCACCGCCTTCGCCGGATGTCTTGCGGCCTTCTATCAGAAAACCGCCGTAGGCCATGTAGAGGCCGGACTGCGAACCTACGACAAATATAAGCCTTTCCCTGAGGAAATTAACCGGTCGATGATAACGCAGTTGGCAGATATCCACTTCGCACCGACCGTCACGGCATGGGAGAGCCTCAGGAACGAGGGTGTAGGCGCTGAGAGGATTTTCATCACCGGCAACACTGTTATTGATGCCTTGTTCCAGGTGATCAGGCCAAATTACAGTTTTGCCAATCCTCTGTTTGAAAACATTGGCAAAGACGGCAAGCGGCTGATAGTCGTTACTTCTCACCGGCGCGAAAACTTCGGCCAGCCAATCCTCGACATCTGTGGCAGCATTATGGAGATAGTTGACAGTTTTGAGGATATCGAAGTCGTATTCTCTGTGCATCGCAACCCAAAAGTGAGCGTCCCCGTTCAATCCTTGCTCGGGGAAAAGGAGCGTATTCATCTGGTAGAACCGCTTGACTACATGGATATGGCGAATTTGCTGGCGAGATCTTACCTGGTAATGAGCGATTCTGGCGGATTGCAGGAAGAAGCGCCGGCATTAGCCAAACCAGTTCTCGTGCTCCGGGACCTGACAGACCGACCGGAAGCAGTTCAGGCCGGTCTGGCACGCATTGTCGGCACGTCGCGGCATGCCATCGTCGGCGCGGCAACAGAACTGCTTACGAATGCTGGCAGCTACAGTGCCATGACTCAAGGTATCAGCCCCTATGGAGACGGC
>JAENWV010000087.1 GCA_016650015.1 Thermoleophilia bacterium
ATGCATGACTATATCTTCATCGTGGTCCCTGGAAGACTGGCACATCACCGCCTCGTGCTGATTGGGATCGAAGGCCGCGCCGTGTGCATCGATCTCACAGAGACCACGCTTGCCAAGGATATCCCTTAGCTGGTTGTAAACGATTTCAACGCCATCAGTGAGCAATTTCTCATCGTGTTCGGCTGCGGCCTTCATGGCGCGTTCGAAGTTGTCAAGCACGGGCAGCAGCTCTTCTATCACCTGATTTACGGCTCGCTGGGTTTGCTGCTCACTGTCACGGAGCACTCGCTTGCGAAAATTGGCGAACTCGGCCTGTAGGCGCTGGAGCGAGTCCAGGTATTCATCGCGTTCGCGCAGGACTTCCTCGTGAAGCTCCGCGGAAATGCTCTCAAGTTTCCGGGCTGTAGGGCCGCCGCTATCGTGGGATGATTCTTTCAGCCCGGCATCTTTTTCTGCCGGACCGTGTTTTTGATTGACCGGCTTTCCCTCGTGGCGCTTTCCGGCCTTATCGCTTTTCTGTCCGGACGTTCTGGATTTGTCTTCGTGTTGTGTCATCACATTTACCCGGCCTTGGGCTTATTATTTCTTTTCATCTTCATCGATTATTTCGAAGTCAGCATCCTCGACGACTTCATCTTCATCGGTTTCGGCTGAACTGGCAGAGCCATCGTCAGCCTGCGACGATTGCGCCTGCTGGTAAACTGCCTCAGCCAGCTTGTGCGAAGCCTCGAGTAACGCATCGGTCTTGGCCTTGATCTCACCGGTGTTATCACCCTCCATTTCCTTCTTGAGGTCGGCGATGCCAGCATCGATTTTGCCTTTGGTTTCGGAATCAACCTTGTCGCCCATGTCCTTGAGAGACTTCTCGGTGGAATAGACCAGGTTCTCGGCATTATTCTTTGCCTCGACCAGTTCACGCAGGCGATGGTCTTCTTCCGCGTGAGCCTCGGCCTCCTTGATCATCTGGTTGATATCGTCGTCCTTAAGACCGGTGGACCCGGTTATCTGGATCTTCTGTTCCTGGCCCGTTCCCAGATCCTTGGCGGATACGTGCACGATGCCGTTGGCGTCAATGTCAAAGGCGACCTCAATCTGGGGGATGCCTCTCATCGCCGGCGGGATGCCCAGAAGCTGGAACTTGCCCAGAGTCTTGTTGTAGGCGGCCATCTCGCGCTCTCCCTGCAACACGTGGATCTCGACGCTGGTCTGGTTGTCATCCGCGGTGGAGAAGATCTCGCTCTTCTTGGTGGGGATGGTTGTATTGCGCTCGATGAGCTTGGTGAAAACGCCACCCTTGGTCTCGATGCCGAGTGAGAGCGGGGTAACATCAAGGAGCAGGACATCCTTGACCTCACCCGCGAGCACGCCACCCTGGATCGCTGCTCCGACCGCTACAACCTCATCCGGATTGACGCCCTTATGAGGTTCCTTGCCGGTCACCTTCTTGACCTGATCCTGCACGGCGGGCATGCGGGTCATACCACCCACAAGTATGACCTGATCGATGGCATCAGCAGTGATGCCGGAGTCTTTGATAGCCTGCTTCATCGGCTCGACGGTTTTCTTGACCAGGTCGGTGGTGAGCTCGTCGAGCTTCGCCCTGGTGAGCGTCATAGTCATATGCTTGGGGCCGCTGGCGTCAGCGGTAATGAAGGGAAGGTTGATCTCGGTGTTCATGGCAGTGGAGAGCTCAATCTTGGCCTTTTCAGCTCCTTCTACCAGGCGCTGGACCGCCATTTTGTCCTGGCGCAGATCTATGCCCTGTTCTTTCTTGAACTCGTCCGCCATCCAGTCGACGATGCGCTTGTCGAAATCATCGCCACCCAGGTGATTGTTGCCACTGGTCGCCTTGACCTCGAACACACCTTCGCCCAGTTCGAGGACCGAGACATCGAAGGTCCCGCCGCCCAGGTCAAAGACGAGGATGGTCTGGTCATGCTCCTTGTCGAGCCCATAGGCAAGCGATGCCGCCGTTGGCTCGTTGATGATCCTTTTTACTTCCAGGCCGGCGATCTTGCCGGCGTCCTTGGTGGCCTGGCGCTGCGAGTCCTCGAAATAGGCGGGAACAGTAATTACAGCTTCGGTTACCGGTTCGCCCAGGTAATCTTCAGCATCCCGCTTTAGCTTCTGCAGGATCATTGCCGAGATTTCCTGCGGTTTCCAGGTCTTGCCGCCAGCATTGATGATTACATCGCCACTGGAGTCACTTTCAACCTTATAGGAGACGGTCTTCTCTTCATCGCGAACATTTGACTCTTTGCGGCCCATGAAGCGCTTTATTGAAGTTATGGTGTTATCGGGGTTTGTAACTGACTGACGTTTGGCGACAGTGCCAACCAGCCGCTCGCCATCCTTGGTGAACGCTACCACGGAAGGAGTCGTGCGACCTCCCTCTGAATTAGGAATGACCGTCGGCTCGCCGCCCTCAAGCACGGCAACACAGGAGTTTGTGGTACCCAGGTCGATACCGATTACTTTACCCATGATGAATTCCTCCTCTTAATAAATACTGTTAGTGCTTTGATAATATAAAATCTAAGTCGTTTAATGTCAACTATATTAATATCTTAGCAGAATGAGTTCCAGGTTGTTGGAAACATTGTGCTTCTGCTTCTGAAGTCTATTCAGAAAAATTGGCCTCAAAGGACCTTATGCCCTGAGGAAATGCATTTCTAACAAAAAAGGAAACATACTGGTTTGCCCTATATTATTAAAAATAGGGGAACCCCCGACGATACATAGTTGCAGGTTGTTACAAAAATGGATAAAGTGACTCGAGTATCCATCAGATATATCTGAGGAGACTGAATTGGCGGAAGAACGGCTATCCCTCGGTCAGGCTGCCCGTCTGTCGCGGTATCTCCAGATACTCACGCAGACCAGCAAAGCCGGCCGTAACAACATCTCCTCCAAAGTCCTAAGCGAGCATTCCGGCGTAAATCCAACTCAGATTCGGCGTGATCTGGCAGCTTTAGGAAAATTTGGCAAGCGAGGCGTAGGTTATGATGTTGATTACCTCAAGGGGCAGATCAAGGAGATTCTGCACACATCTGGCCAGCACAATATCGCCTTGCTGGGCTGCGGAAACCTGGGTATCGCAATCGCCAGATCGAATGTCTTCGCGGATCACGGCTTCCGGATTTCGGCTCTGTTTGAGACTGATCCGGTAAAAGTGGGGCAGAAGGTTGGCGATCTTGTTGTTCAGCATATTTCTGAAATCGTGGAAACCGTCAAGGACAGGAATATCATCGTCGGGGTACTCGCAGTTCCTCCAAAAGCCGCACCAGCAGCTGCAAACGCATTGATTGACGCCAATGTGAAAATTATCTTCAACTACAGCGAGGCTTTATTGGACACGGCCCCCGGAGTTACTGTCCATTCAATGAGTCCGGCGGGCGAACTTCTTTACGCCCTGTATTTCTATCTCAGCTGATGAGGCTCCTGTCAACAGGTTCCGGAAACAAAAAAGAAGTGCCCCGGTGGGGGCACTTCACATTTACCGGCAGATTATATATGGGAATATTTTTAATGGGAATATTTTTAGCCAAGCAATTCTTCGACGGTATGCTTTTGAAGCAGCCAGGCAAAGAATTCCACAGTCTGTTCATCGGCTTTCAGCTGCTGTGGCGTTTTATCCACGTAGAGCGCGCTAACTGGATCGAGCCTGCATCTATGATCGGCACAGAAGCCCGTGTCGCTTTCATCCATGGCCCACTTGCTGCATCCTGGAGCCTTGCACTTGTCCATCTTTTTACCCATCTTATCCAACCGGTACCTCGCTTCCGGCAGCGTGTGGGTGCCGCACCGTTAGCTGGTTGTGTTTATATGTATTATAGGCTATTTCCTTAATATTTGAAAAGAGATAAATTTAGAGAATTAAAGAAAATATACTTCTGATGGAGGAATAAATGAGTCTAAGGAAGACAAAGATTGTGGCAACGCTGGGGCCTGCTACTGAAGGCGAAAATCAGATCAGAGCCCTGGTGGATGCCGGTGTTGATGCATTTCGCCTTAATTTTTCTCACGGAAACCATTCCAGCTACTCCCCGGTGATTGCGACAGTCAGAGCTGTTTCATCGGAAGCTGGCCGCCCAATCGCTATTATCTCTGATCTGCAGGGTCCAAAAATTCGAGTTGGAGAGATGCCCGATTCGGGCATCGATTTGCTGCGCGGCCAGGAAATCAGATTGACGACTCAGCGGATCATTGGGTCCCGGGAAGAGATTACGGTCAATTATGGCGATCTGGCGCAGGTGGTAAATATAGGCAGCCGGATTCTGCTGGACGATGGCCGGATCGCATTGAAAGTTCTGGAGATATCTGGAGGCGATGTGATCTGTCGTGTCACGGCTGGTGGAAACCTGACATCGAGGAAGGGCGTGAACATTCCAGGCAGGCATATAATAACAACAGGCTTGACGGCCAAGGACCAACAGGACCTGGAATTCTCTCTTCAGGCCGGAGTTGACTATATCGCTCTATCGTTCGTCAGATCGGCTGAAGATATCACGCAGCTACGCGGCCTGATTAGTAAACGCACCGAGAGAAAAGTAAAAATTATCGCCAAGATCGAGAAACACGAGGCGATCAGAAATATCACTTCCATCATCAACGAGGCGGATGCAATCATGATCGCCCGCGGCGATCTCGGAGTCGAAATCGCCGCGGAGCGGGTTCCTTACTGGCAGAAAGAAATAATTCGTCGGGCTGTAGCCAAGGCTAAAACAGTAATAACGGCCACCGAGATGCTGGAATCGATGATCGAGAGGCCGATTCCCACCAGGGCTGAAGCAAGCGATGTGGCTAATGCTGTCTACGATGGAACTGATGCCGTAATGCTTTCTGGTGAGACGGCTGTCGGCAAGTATCCCACCAAGGCGGTCAGTACCATGCATCGCATTGCCAAAACCGTGGAGTCGACAATAAGGCGCCGCGGCAGTGACCACATGCGTTCGGGAAAATCCGTGACTGATGCAATCAGCGCCGCGGCCTGTGAGATATCGCAGAGCCTGGACGCGAAGGTACTGGTGACGCCGACCAGCTCAGGTACTACTGCGCTGGAAGTCGCCAAACATCGGCCCGCGGCGCCGGTATTGGCGGTGAGTTCGGACCGTGATGTAGTCAACCAGCTGGCGCTTGTCTGGGGCGTTCAGCCGTTTCTTGTGCCGCCCGCTCGTGATACGGATGATATGTTCGCACAGGCCATGCTTTCAGCGAAGGAGGCAGGTCTGGCTGGTACTGGTGACGAGATTGTCATTACCGCCGGCGTCATGGTCAATGTGCCCGGCACAACCAACCTTATCAAGGTTCATAAAATGGAGTAAATGCAGCCGGCCAGGAAAAAATTATCGAGAAGGTAGACATATTTGCAGGGTAAGCAGGCCATGGCGGCGAAATTTTAGCTTAATTGGTAATGGCTGACAGGAGAAATATTTGTACAGGAGAGCAACAGCAGCACCACGCATGGTCGGCTTTCTTGCCCGGAGACGCGGGTGGTGGCGGCTCATGGTTCTGGGTATCATAATTTTAATATTGGGAAGTTACATTTCCCCAGTGCGCACATACCTTGAGAAAAGCAGTGCCATACAACGTGAGCAGGCGGTGACTGATGAGCTCAGGAGCCAGCGTGATATGCTCCAGAAGGAAAAGGACAGCCTGCAGAACAATAATTATGTCGAGCAGGTTGCCCGCAAGGATCTTGGAATGGTTAAGCCCGGTGAGCAGCCTTTTGTGGTAAAGGATTTGAATACCTACGATGGCGAGGGTGTTACGACTGTGGCGCCGGCCGAAGATGTTTCGCTGGTTGAACGGGTAATGGAAGCAATCGAATCAGTGCTTCACTGAACGTTGCCTCTCGAGGATTTTTCCATAGTTGAACAGGAAGCGCTGGTGGCACGACAGCTTAAAAGACAGCCGGCCATCAAATTCCAGATTGAAACAAAGTGCGCATATGGCTGGCCTGCGGTAGTAAGAAATCTTCCTGTCACATCGTCGGGTGAACCAAACCCTAATCTCTATTACCTCACCTGCCCCTGGTTACGTCGCCAGCTGGCCCGTCTTGAGGATTCGGGATATATCGATAAACTTCAACGCCTGCTGATTTCAGATCACCAACTGGATTACGACACTAAACGGGCGCAGAAGCAGCATGTTGAGGAGTATCGGGCGGCGGTTCGGTCCTGCGGGGCTGGAGACGACAAGGTTCAAAATTACATCGCGGGGTCCGGGCAACCGCGTTTATTAAAATGCCTGCATGCCCAGATGGCGTTTTATCTTGTTCACCAGGACTACCTCCTGGGAAGGGCCATAGCTGAGAAAATCGGGGAGCTATGGTGCCCGGATAAAAGATGCTCCGGCTGGATGGCTGAAATCAAAATGGAGAGCATGATGACTGAACCAGAGCCACCGAGATGAGGATAGCTGTAATTGATACCGGAACAAACTCAACGCGCCTGCTTGTCGCGGAAGTAAAAGATGGCCAGATTTCTGAGCTGGAACGTTTGACAACCGTAACCAGACTTGGTGAAAAGATGGGTTCAGGCGGTCATCTGCAGCCAGCTGCCCGTGAACGGGTGGACAAATGCATCAATAATTATAACGGGCACATAGAAAAACTGGGAGCGGATCGGGTGTTAGCACTTGCCACCAGTTCGGTTAGAGCAGCAATCGACGGGGATGAGTTCTTGAGTAAACTTGCAATATCCCGCGGTTTTGAATGGAAACTGCTTTCGGGCGAGGAAGAAGCATGCCTGGCCTATGCCGGTGCCACTATTGGGATAGGCCATGATGATCGGGTGATGCTTTTTGACGTCGGCGGCGGCAGCACGGAAATCGTCTCGGGG
>JAENWV010000120.1 GCA_016650015.1 Thermoleophilia bacterium
CAGGCTTGAGCTGCAGAACCGGCATGGTCATGGTGACCCGCTTGTTCTCAAGCAGGCCGACGGTGATCTCGGGGCCTTCGACGAACTCCTCGGCCAGGGCGCCACCGAAATCATGGCAGGTTTCCCTGACTGCCTTCTCGAAATGTTCGGGATCGTTTACCTTGACGACCCCCAGGCTCGAACCCTCCTCCCAGGGCTTCACCATCACCGGGAACCTGAGATTCTCCACGGCCCGCTTGCAGGCGTCGCCGATGTCATCGCGGCTGTTGAAGCTCTCGAAAGCGGCCGTTGGTATGCCGTTAAAAACCGCTATCTGCTTGGTGCGAACCTTGTTCATGGCCAGGGCGCTGGCCAGCACGCGGGAGCCGGTGTAAGGAATATCCATCAGCTCCAGCAAGCCCTGGATGGTTCCGTCCTCGCCGAACTTGCCGTGCAGGGCGAGGAAGGCCGCCTTGACGCCCTCTTCTCTCAGCTTTTCGGCGACGTTGTGGTCTACGTCGATGCCCACCGCGTCATAACCCAGGGACTGCAGAGCCGCCAGGCAGCCGGCGCCGGATCTCAGAGAGATCTCGCGTTCAGCGGACAGCCCTCCCATGAGGACCCCGATACGGCTGGTTTTCAGGATGATGTCAGTCATAAGCGAAACAGTGCGCCTGATTACAGGAGCAAGGCGTCATTATATAGCAAGCGGCAGGGCTGGGCATTTTTTGATCGAATTGGTATATACTTCTCGTCGGCGGCAACAGGTCAGCAAGATCACTTCTCCCGGGAGGGATAATCACTCCTCGAACAAAGAAAGTCCTGCGGCTGGCCGCACAGATAATCATTGTCGGCGCAATCTTCTATTTCCTGGGCAAGAAGATCCGGCAGGACTGGCCGGAGATTACCTCCCGCGACTGGCAGTTCAGCTACCCCTGGCTGGTTCTCTCCTTTATCCTGCTTAGCATTCTCTACCTGGGCCACGCCTGTGGCTGGCTGATTATCCTCTGGCGCTTCAATCATCCGGTCCCCTTCCTGCCGGGGCTCTATGTCTGGTTCAAGTCATTGCTGGCCCGCTATATCCCGGGCAACGTGGTTATGGTAGTGGGCAGGGTGATGATGATAGAGCCCTACGGCGTCCCCAAGCGGGCATCGCTGACCAGCGTCGCCTACGAACAGGCGCTGTTGGGGGCTTCGGCGGCCACGGCGATAGCGATCGTGCTGCCCTTCTGGCCCAAGCTGCAGAATTTTTCCCAGATGATCTGGATAGTTCTGATCGTGCCACCGCTGGCCATCATCTGCCTGCACCCGGCGATTCTGGGGCGGTTCGGCAACTACGTCTTCAGTAAACTGAAGCGGGAGACGATCGAGGAATTTCTGCCGTTCATGGACGTGATCGGTATCTTTCTCTTTTACTGTTTGTTCTGGATCGTCGCCGGTCTGGGCATGTTCGCCATGGTCAACACCGTGACCAAGATTGATCTGTCGGACCTGCCGATCATCATCGCCAGCGCCCCGCTGGCCTGGCTGACCTCGGTGCTGTTTTTCATTTCGCCCAGCGGGCTGGGTGTCAGGGAGGGCGTTTACGCCTTCACCCTGGACTTCGCTTTTGAAAGCGCCGGCGCCGCGGCGGCCTTCGCCATCCTCGTCCGCTTCTGGCAGACGCTGGTCGAACTCGCCCTGGTCGCCATCATCATGGCGCTGGTGAAGATCCGGCACATCAAGATCAGGCCGGGAGCCGCCACGGGCGCCCTTGATGACGAGGAGCCTGAAACCGGGCACGAACATAATCCCGGCCCCGGGTGATATCACTAACCCGGTAAGGACCCTGTGCTATAATTTTTTTAGTTAAACGCTCTCGCCGCGCCCGCGGCGGGAAAACAGGAGGTATAAAGAATGTACTGGGGCGATCCAATTTTCTTTACAAGCATGCTGCTGCTGGTGCCGGGAATCATCCTGTCGCTATACGCGCAGTTCAAGGTGAAAAGCACCTACAAGGAATACTCTAAAAAGCAGGCGGTCAGCGGCGTTACCGGCGCCCAGGCGAGCCGCCGGCTGCTTGACCAGGCGGGGCTCTCCGATGTCGCCATCGAGGAGATACCCGGCAATCTGACCGATCATTATGATCCGCGGGAGCGGGTGCTGCGGCTGAGCCAGGGAGTGGCGCGCAGTAATTCCCTGGCGGCGCTGGGAGTGGCCGCGCACGAGACCGGCCATGCTATCCAGGATGCCAAAGGCTATGTGCCGATGAAGATCCGGGCCGCGGTGGTTCCGGCGGCGTCGTTCGGCTCCAGCATGGGACCAATGATCTTCTTTGCCGGAATTATCTTCAGCACCTCACATACCCTGATGAACATCGGCATCGTCCTTTTTACGGCGGCGGTTATCTTCCAGATCGTGACCCTGCCGGTGGAGTTCGACGCTTCCTCGCGGGCCATGCAACTGTTGCAGAGCAACGGCCTGGTGGTGCAAAGCGAGGCCCAGGGCGCGCGCAAGGTGCTGACCGCGGCGGCGATGACCTATGTAGCAGCGGCGCTGATGTCGATACTGTCGCTGGTCCGCATGGTGCTGATCAGCCGGGAAAGCTGACGAGCAACCACTCCTAAAAATACTTCCAGAACCAGTACTTCTCAAAGGCGACTTTTTGCCAATGGAGCAGCTTGCCGGGCTTGCTTGCCTTGATGGTCGGATCCGGCTCGGCATAGAAATTGCCCTTGGCAAAACCAGCGGTGCCATCGCCGATCTCGATAAAACAATAACCCAGACCGTCATATGGCTTGGGCGCCTCGCTGCCCTTGATCCGGGCGGCGATCTCTTGAGCTACCGTCTCGGCATGCTTGTGGGCGAAAACCCCCGCCTTGGGCAACATCTTGCCGTTCGGCAGCTTGATCGACGTGGCGTCGCCGATTACATAAAGGTTCTCGTGCTTCGTCGTCAGCCTGCCGGGGTCCACCGGCACCCAGCCGCCGTCGCCGGTCAGTCCCGCCTCCTGAACAACCTGGGCGCATTTGTGCGGCGGAATATAGAACAGCAGGTCATAGGGAATCGGGTCGGCGCCTTCCAGCAGGACCTGCTTCGTCTCGGGATCGATTGAGTTGATCGTGGAATTGGGCTTGTAGGAGATACCTCCCGGTTCCATCATCGATAGGATCGCCTGGCCCATGATCGGCCCGGCTACCGGCATCGGCGCCGGCTCCCAGGTAATGATTTCGATTTCGGTCTTTTCCCTGACGCCCCGGGACCGGAGCATATTGTCGATGATCAGAGCGGCTTCATAAGGAGCAGCGGGGCATTTGTATGGCATGCGGCAGATGGCGACGACGATGCGGCCGCCATTGAACTTTGTCAGTTCCTGATGGGCCTGCGTCAGGCCGTCAACTGTGTATATATTGTGGCCAGCCCGGGTCAGACCCGGAATGGAGCCGGGGTCGAGATCCGCTCCCAGGGAAACGACCAGGTGGTCGTAGCCCATATCCTTGCCGTCCACCGTAACCCTGCCGCCATCCGGATCAATCGCGGCAACCTCGCCCCTGACGAACTCGATGCCCTTTTTATTCAGCGACGACAGGTCCTTCTCAACCTGGGAACCAACCCGGGAACCGTTGAGAATCCACATGTAGGAGCCGGTAAAACTGTGCTTCGGGCTCTTGTCGACGACGACGACCCGATCATCGCGCAATAGATGGTGAAGCTTGTTAGCGGCTACAACCCCGCCGATGCCGCCGCCCAGTACCATTACCGTCTTGCCGGACATACCGCCACCTCCACTAGTTCATATGATTGCCGCTGATCCAGAGATTGAAGCTGACTCCTGGCCGGGTTAATCCCCAAAAGGCCGCGAAGGCCAGCTCTCGCCTAATCCAATGCCTGATGTTTCTGAACAAGCTCCTTGACGCGATCAAAGTTATTTGCAAACCCACTAACAACTTCGCCATCAATAATCATGGTCGTTTTGGTCATCATCCCGGTGCGCTCAAAACATTCCTCGGGAACGCCCGGCTCCTCCAGGTTGCGGTCAACGAACAAAACACCGCTTTGCGAAAAGAACTCTTTCGCTCGCTGGCAATCGCCTCAGGTAGGGCTGGTGTAGATGGTAACCGGCTCGCTCATGATCCTCCCGTCTCGACTTTTATTTCCTGATATTTACTTGCTGGCGCTCAGACCGGCGACGAAATCCTGCTCTTCCTGCAATCGCTCCAGCAGCACTTCCTTCATCGTGTCCATGGCCTTGAAGATTTTCAGGTTGGCGACGGTATAGAAGATGTTAGTGCCTTCCCGGCGTGATAATACCATCCCTTTCTGACGCAGGAACGACAGGTGCTGCGAAACATTTGTGCGGGAGATCTCGGCCAGCGAGGCTATCTCGCCGACCGATCTTTCACCGTCGCGCAACAGGTTGAGAATTTCGATCCGTTTGGCGCTGGTCAGCACCTTGCAGATTTCGGCGTGCATTTCATACAGTTTCCGGTTCAGGTCGTCAGTCATATCCGTTTCCCTTGTTTAGTGCAGATGTTCGCATATATGAACTATATGGCTGATGCCTGGATTCGTCAATTAAATCAGCGCTGTCAGCTACTGTGTTGAAAGTCAGGTTCGCCAGGTGGTCGGGTTTTGACGGGTGAATGGCAGGGAGCAATCAGCTTACAGGTCTGAAATCCTGATATAATTTGTCCTCGTTCGATCCAGCAACCAGCATAGGCAGGCCTGTTCCTGTCCTGGAAAGACAAACGGAGACCTTCTTGAAAATCCTGATCACGGGTATCACCGGTTTTGCCGGCAGCCATCTGGCGAAATATCTGCTGACGATTGACGGCGTGGATGTAGCCGGCCTGGATCTCCTTTCCCCTACTGATGAATTCCTGATGAAATTCTCCGGCGCGGCACCGGCCGTCCACTGCTGCGACCTGGCCGACGCCGGCGCCTTGGCCCGGGTGGTTGAGCAGGAACAGCCCGACGCCGTCATTCATCTAGCGGCGCGTGCCCAGGTTGCGGGTGCCTGGCAGGAGGCACCGGCGATACTGACGACCAACACCGTCTGCACCCAGGTGTTAATGCAGACGCTCCACGACCAGGCACCGTCGGCCCGCGTCCTGATTGTCAGCTCCAGCGAGGTCTACGGCAAGGTCGACCAGGAGCGGCTGCCGGCTGATGAGACCAGCCCGCTCAGGCCCAACAACCCCTATTCGGTCAGCAAGGTGGCGCAGGAATTCGTCGCCCTGCAATATTTCGAAGCTTTCGGCGCCGAAGTGGTCATCGCCCGGCCGTTCAACCATATCGGC
>JAENWV010000245.1 GCA_016650015.1 Thermoleophilia bacterium
GAATCCCACTTCGCTGATGGAATTCGTCATTGCTCCGCTGCCGAACGATATGGCCAGACCGGCCACGGTGGGAGCGTGTCAGGTGCGGGCACAGTGGTCGAGATTGTTGGTGCCCATCACCGCCCTCACGAATTTCTGCATTACCCAGTTTTCTTCGTTGGTACAGCGGGCCGAACTCAGGGCGGCGAAAGCATCGGCGCCGTCCCGGTCTTTTATCTCCTGAAATCTCGAGGCCACCCGGCCCAGGGCTTCATCCCAGGTGGATTCCTCCAGCTTGCCGTTTTTCCTGACCAGCGGTGTGGTGAGGCGATCAGGACTGTGGATCATGTCCGAATGGTATCGGCCCTTGACGCAGAGGGCGCGGTTATTGACCGGAGAATCCGCATTGGTGGTAACTCCGACGACCCTGCCCTCCTTGACGTTCAGATCGAAATTACAGCCGGTGCCACAAAGCGGGCAGGTCGTCCTCACCCTTTCCAGCTCCCATTCACGCACACCCTTCAGCTGAACGTTGACCAAAGCGCCGGTCGGGCAGATGTCGATGCATTGTCCGCACGAAACGCAGCCGGAATCTTTATAGGTTTTGCCCCGCAGGGCGGGATGTCCATTTTCATCTACCCGGTAAACATTGTTCATTTCCAGCTCGTTGCAGATGCGCACACAGTTGTGGCACTTGATGCAGCGTTTGCGGTCCAGCTGGAGTATGGGTGAGCCATCGTACAGCTCATATTGGCTCTCGCCCCGGAACTCGGTGGTGCCGGCGCCATAACGGATGGACAGGCGCTGCAGCTCGCAGGCGGAAGCAGCATGGCAGGTACACTGCAGGCAGCGGGCGGCCTCTTTCCTGGCGGCCGCCTCTTCGAATCCCAGCTCGATCTCATCGAAGTTGTCACGGTCGGCGGTGGCGAGTTCGGGCATATGGATGCGTTTATCATCGGAAAGCGGCTTGGCGCCGATGTCGAACAGCTTCGGCCGGCGCTTTTTGAGGCTGGCCGAAGGAGATGAGCAGGCCTCATCGGGGTCCCTGCCGTTGACATATGCATCGATGGCGACCGCTGCCCTGCGGCCGGCGGCGATGGCTTCGACGACTGTAGCCGGGCCGGTTTCGCAGTCGCCCCCGGCAAAAATCCCGTCCCTGCTGGTCGCCAGAGTGCGCTGGTTGACCTCGATTGTGCCCCAACCGCTCAGATTCAGGGAGTCTTCCAGTCCGTACTGGTCGACCTCCTGACCGATGGCCAGGATGACCGTATCCGCCTCGATGGTGAACTCGGAACCCTCCACCGCTTCGGGGCGTCGCCTGCCGCTCTCGTCGGGCTCGCCCAGCTCCATCGTCTGACAGACGACACCGGTTACCTTGCCATCTTCGCGGACAACGGAGATCGGCGCGGTAAGCAGCGAAAGCCTGACGCCCTCCAGTTCGGCCGCCTCGACCTCGTTCGCGGTGGCAGGCATCTCCTTACGGGTGCGGCGGTAGACCACGGTGACCTCATCGGCGCCTAGCCGGATTGAAGACCGGCAGGCGTCCATGGCGGTGAAACCACCGCCCACGACCAGTGTTTTGCCAAGGGGAGCGTCCCATAGCCCGGCGTTGCTTTTGTGGAGAAAATCGGCGGCGGAATATATGCCCTGTCCATCTTCGGCGCCGGGGATACCGCCGGTCGAGCCCCGTTGGGCGCCGATGGCCAGATAAGTCGCCGCGTAGCCATCGGACTTAAGGCTTTCGAAAGTAATATCTTTACCGAGCCGGCTGTTCAGCTTCAATTCGACTCCGGTTTTAAGGATGTCGGCGACTTCCGCCTTGATGATCTCCCGAGGCAGACGATAGGGCGGGATGCCGGTCAGCATCATGCCACCTGGCTCTGAATGAGCTTCGAAGATAGTGACCTGATGGCCGCTCAAAGCCAGGTAATAGGCGGCGGAGAGGCCGGAAGGGCCGCTGCCGATGACGGCGACTTTTTTGCCCGTTGAGGCGGCGA
>JAENWV010000218.1 GCA_016650015.1 Thermoleophilia bacterium
ACAAAGACCGGATCTCAAACTGGTTTCCGTGCCACCGGAAACGTGGCGCGACTACCTGCTGGCGGAGCGGTCTGATAATCCGTCGCAGATCCTGCTGGCGCGTTCTTTGCCCTTTGATGACCGAGAGGGGACAACGGAGATCGGCTCCTGGAATTTTATCAGCATCAAGGGCCGCACCTACCAGGACCAGTCGCACGGATTGCCCAATCCCGCGGCGGTGCAGCTCTTCGAGGTTAACTAGAGATTACTTATCCAGGTGGAACGGAACGCTGGTTGAGACCACGCCCCGCTTGAACAGCAGGATGCCCTTAATGAGCCAGGCGGTCTGGTTGTGCAGCAGATGCTGCCACCAGCGCTCAGGGACGAATTCGGGCAGAACTACGGTGATGACGCCGCCTTTGTGAGTCTCGCGCACACCGTCAATGTATTCCATCAGCGGCTCGATCACCGAGCGGTATTCAGATTCCAGAACGATCAGCGGCACGCCCATCCCGTGGGTGTTCCATTTCTGTTTCACCCGCGTGGTTTCCATGGGATCGAAACAGACATAGACCGCCACCACGTCGTTTGACAGCGCCTTGGCGTACCTGATGGCGTTGATGACCGCCTGATGAGCGCCGGATACCGGTACGATCACTGAGTGATGCGAATATTCGACCTGACGCTTGCGGCCCTGCAGCGACAGCTGGTCAGCCACGGAGTCGTAGTGGCTTTTTATCTGTTTGGTCAGGTAAACGATGACCGGGATGGCGATGATTACGATCCAGGCGCCATGGGTGAATTTGGCGGCGGCAATGACGACCAGGGCGACCGCAGTAGTAACGGCGCCCAGCCCGTTGATCAGCATCTTGCCGATCCAGCGCTTGCCACGCAGCCTGAACCAATGGCGGACCATGCCCGATTGCGACAGCGTAAAGGAAAGAAATACGCCGACCGCATAGAGGGGGATGAGTGCGTGGGTCTCGCCCTTGAACATGATGACCAGCAGGATTGCAATCAAACCCAGGATGACGATGCCGTTGGAGAACACCAGGCGGTCGCCGCGGCTGCCGAACTGGCGCGGCATGAAACCGTCCGCCGACATCACTGAAGACAGCCGGGGGAAATCGGCGAAAGAGGTGTTGGCCGCCATGATCAGAATCAGCGCCGTAGCGAACTGGACCAGGTAGTAAAACGCGCCCTTGTGGAAGATGGCGGCCGTCAGTTGCGAGAGCACCGTCTCGTTATCGACCGGGACGATGGCGTAATGCTCCGCCAGGAAAGTGATACCGATGAACATGGTTCCCAGGATGCCTGCCATCCAAAGCAGGGTGATGCTGGCGTTGCGCGGCTCCGGCGCCCGGAAGGCGCGGATGCCGTTGGAGACCGCCTCGATTCCCGTGAGCGCCGTGCAGCCTGAAGCGAAAGCTTTGAGAACGACGAATATCGCGATGTAGCCGCCGGTAGCCTCGAGCTGTGCCGGTGGCGCCGCCGTATCTCCGCCGAAGTAACGTGCCAGTCCCACGGCGATCAGCGCGAAGACGCTGATTATGAATACGTATGTCGGGATCGAGAAGATCTTGCCGGCTTCGCGCACCCCGCGCAGGTTGCCCAGCATGAGCAGCACGATCGCCACCAGGCTCAGCAGTACCTTGTGCGCGTAGAGCCCGGGGATGGCCGAGGTGAGCGCCGCCACTCCGGCCGTGATGCTCACCGCCACGGTCAGCACGTAATCGATCAGCAGCGAAGCGCCGGCGATCAACCCCGCGTTTGTACCCAGGTTATCCTTGGCGACGATATAGGAGCCGCCGCCAGACGGGTAGGCATGGATCGTCTGGAAATATGAGGTGGAGACGATGACGATGAGCGCCGCGATGGCCGCCGCGATTCCCATCTGGTAGTTGAGCAGCGCCGCGCCGGCGACGACCAGCGCCAGCAGGATCTCCTCGGTGGCGTACGCGACCGAGGAGAGCGCATCGGAAGAAAAGATGGCCAGGCCGGTGATCCTGGAGAGGCGTTCGTGCTTCTCCTTCTCGGTCTCGATCGGTTGGCCTATGAGAAAACTCTTGATTGACATTCCTACCCCTTACCTCATAATTGCGGGGACATAATTTCAGGGACACATAACTAATTCCGCAGCCTTATCAGGGCATGAAAAAAACCGCCAGCAACGCAGCGGTTTTCCGGACCTCTATCGGTTGCCCTTCCATATGCCTACGAGGTTAGCTGACGGGCTCGGGCCTGGAAGTGCCCTATCCTTACGGAACTCGCCCCAGTTACCTGGTTCCCCCGCATCCGCCGCATCGACGGATCTCGGCTACAATGTGTATTTCCTTACAGGGATTTTAGACCCACTGATTTCCTGATTGCAACCGGGGAGCTTTCGTTCGGCTTATTCCTTAAATAAGTTACTGGAATAAGTGGGGCTTAACGGCGGGGTTGTATCAGCAGATGCGCGGCAGCTGCTCGCCAGTGGGCATTGAGAGGATGCGGCGGCTGCCCAGCACGGTGCGGGCATAAACG
>JAENWV010000237.1 GCA_016650015.1 Thermoleophilia bacterium
AATGACCATGTCGATATCCCTGGTCATCCTGGGAGTGGAGTATATAGCCATCGCCATTGAGCCGGTCATCATGTATTTGATTCCAGCATTCTCCAACCGGGAGGCAACTTCATTTATCAGGTCGAGTTCGTCAGTCATGCTGGTGCTTTACTCCTTTGCACACAGGTCAGCGATATCCTCGGCTGAGGACTTCTGGTGGCGGAGCTTGCTGCTACTTAGCAAGCGCTTTAAGGACACTATCATCTCCCACGAGGAACATCTTCTGCTGCTTGAGCACGGTTGTTAAAAAATGGTCCTTATCTTTGATGCGTTTTTTTAACTCAACCGGAGCCATGGCTAACTGATTGATTTCTCGGCCGATGGATTTGCGGACAACTGAAATCAGAGTCGAAAGCTCACGGCCTGAAATGGACCCCACCACCAGAAGATCGATGTCACTCAAGCCCGAATCTTCCCCCCGCGCAACAGAGCCGAAAATAAACGCTGCTTCGATCTTGTCTCCCCCGTCGGCCAGCGCCTGACTTAGGGAATCGCCAAGGCCCACGGTCTTCATTATGATGGAGCGCATCTCTTCAAAAATGGGGCTGTTTCCGTTGGCTTGCAGGTACACACGGTTCCCTCGTGCGTTTTTTTCCAGCAACCCGGACTTCTCGAGTTTTTCCACCTCGCGCTGGACGGCATGAACTGGTAGGCCAGTGCGACTCGCAGCCTCTCGCAGGTAATAATCCCGCTCCGGGTTCATGAGAAAGAGCTTGAGTAGCTCTACCCTGGCCTTGGATGTGAAGAGTTGGTCGATTGTATACATATTGTGTACGATTGTATACTTATTGTGTACGGTTTTACAAGGCTGCTTCGGGAAGAGTTTGGCCGGGCCAAAGTGGCTCGTCAACATCGAGACGAATGCAGTGGCGTTCACGAAGCTGGATTGCTGATCAAGGACCTTGTATGGTGAGATCGTCATTGGCGAATTCCCGAGATAATCTGTATGCTTACTTGTATACGAGCAATGAATTACCAACCGATAAAATACGATCGCATAACTACCGAACCAGGGAAGATGGGTGGCGCTCCATGTATTCGCGGGCTGCGTATCCCTGTCGCGACGATCGTAGGGATAGTGGCGGAAGGTATGAGCCAAGAGCAAATCCTCGAAGCCTACCCCGACCTTGAAGCGGAAGATATCCGGCAGGCTTTGCATTACGCGGCAGAGGTCGTGGACAGACAGCAACTCCCCCTGGTTAGCGACGGATGAGATTTCTGGTTGATGAGGCTCTATCTCCCGTAATCGCCTCAAAGCTCACAGAAGCCGGTCACGACACAGTCCATGTACGCGATGCCGGCCTTCAATCTGCAAGCGATAAAGAAATCTTCCTGCGAACCGCTCGCGAAGATCGAATTCTTATTTCCGCGGATACGGATTTCGGGGCAATTCTGGCCGAACTCGGGGTGGCAAAACCGTCTGTGATAATCCTCCGGCAAGCTCCTAAACGTCCCGATGCTCAGGCGGCGCTCCTTTTGGCGAACCTTCCCGATTTAGAAGAACCGTTGCATGAAGGATGTGTCGCCACATTCGTAGGACCGCGCGTCCGTATTCGATATCTGCCGATCAAATAGACTGGCCTGCACGGTATGCCTCGTGTATGCATAACCTGAAGATTTCGTTAAGCCCGTCCATCGGCGGCTTCGGCGCACGCCGCTCAAATCTTTTCTCATCAAGGCGGCCCATCTCCCGATCGATGAAATCGCTTATTTCGGGAATGCGCGGACCCTTGTCCAGTTCCTCGCCCTTTATCTTGCGCTCCAATAATCCGCTGACAGCCAATTTGAAATCCTGCTCGCCGGCTACATCCGCCAGAAGCGTTTCAAATTCCATGGGCACAACCCCTCGCCCCTCTTCGATCCACCTTATGGCAAGAAGCGGCCTCAACACATAGAAATATTTCTTCATCCAAACCGTTTCGCCTCTTAAATATTCCTTGTGATTTCCACGAGCCATGTGCAAGTAGTGATAGAGACAGGCGGTTGGCGAGTAGTACTCCGGCAGCAGTCCCCGCAGGCGGTCGCCAACGGAGTTCTTCTCCATATACAAGATGGGGGAATTGAGCCACTCCAGCAAAGGCGGGTTGGATTTGTGCAGAAGCCGAAGCGCTTTACGCAGATCCCAGCCACTGAGATCAAGCAGGCCGTCGAGTGGCCGCTCGATGACATCATTC
>JAENWV010000011.1 GCA_016650015.1 Thermoleophilia bacterium
AGCTTGATACAATCAGAATCTAGCCGCTCCATTAAACGAGGGGAACTGCCAATTGAGCACGCCCATCATCCATCTGAATAACGTTGGCTATCGCTATCCCCATGTAACGGGGGCCGAGGCTCTCGCGCTTTCCGGGATCAATCTCCGGATAGAGGAAGGGGAATTTGTCGGTCTGGTCGGGGCTAACGGTTCCGGCAAGTCCACTCTGGCGCGATTGCTGAATGGGCTACTGCTGCCGACGGCGGGCGAAGTTCGCGTCGGCGGCCTGGCGACCGCTGACGCCGCGAACCTGGACAACATCCGCGAGACCGTCGGCATGGTTTTTCAGAACCCGGACAGCCAGATCGTCGCCACCAGCGTCGAGGACGACATCGCCTTCGGTCCGGAAAACCTCGGGCTGCCGGCGGATGAGGTGGAAGCACGCGTAGAAGAGGCTGCCAGACGGTTTGGTATCGAGCGGCTGCGTCAAAGTGAACCCCACTGGCTGTCCGGCGGGCAGAAGCAGCGCACCGTGCTGGCCGGTGTTGTGGCGTTGAGACCCAGGGTGCTGGTGCTCGACGAGCCGACTTCCATGCTCGACCCGCGGTCGCAGCGACGCTTCCGCGAGTTCATCGATGAGCTCTGGCGCGGCGGCACGACGATCATCTACATCACCCAGCTCATGGAGGAGATTGCGACGGCGCCGCGCCTGGTAGTCATGGCCGGCGGCAGAATCGCTTTTGATGGCGTCCCGGCTGAATTTTTCCCTGATCGCGATCTTCTGGACGCGACCGGGCTGGAGCCGCCTCTGGCCGCCCGGTTGGCCGCCGGACTGGCCGCCCGTGGCTGCCAGGTGCGCCCGGCGCTTACGTTGCCGGAGCTGGTGGCGAACGTCCGCGCCGGGAGCCAGACCTGATTATGCGCCTGGAGCTGGAAAACGTCAGCATGGTATACCAGTCGGGGACCCCTTTTTCGGCGCGGGCGCTGGAGGATGTCTCTCTGACCGTCGAGCCGGGCGAGCGCCTTGCTGTCGCCGGTCCCGTTGGCTCGGGAAAATCAACTCTGCTGGCCATTCTTGCCGGCGTGGAGACACCGACCTCAGGTCGCGTCATCCATGGCACCAGGGAAATAAGCCGCCGTCAGACACCGCCTCCCGGCAGCATCGGCCTGGCGTTTCAATCCCCGGAAAACTGTTTGTTTGAGAAGACAGTCTACAGCGATGTATCTTTTGCGCCCCGGCGACAGGGGCTGGATGGGCTGGAAGTGCGGCGCCGTGTTGAAAATGCGCTGGCCGCCGTCGGCATGGATCCGGCAAGCATGGGCCAGAGGAGCCCTTTTTCCCTGAGTATCGGCGAGCAGCGGCGGGTAGCCCTGGCCGGGGTGTTGGCCATGGAGCCACGGGCTCTGCTGCTGGATGAACCCACGGCGTATCTGGACCCGGCGGCACGCCGGGACCTGATCAGGCAGCTGGTCGAGCTGAACGAGCAGACCGGCGTCACCATGGTTATGGTCGGGCACGATATGGATGAGCTGGCCCGTTTTGCCGGGCGCCTGGTCATCATAGATGGCGGCCGAAAGGTCGCCGAGGGCCGGGCTGAAATTATTCTCACCGATTCCGCGTTACTGGCCAGGCACAGTCTCGATCCGCCGGGAACGGTCGAGTTTTGCAGTTTGCTAAGCGCAGCCATGGGTGACCAGGTGGCGCCCGCTCTCAGCGAGGAACAGACGATCGAGACGTTAATGCAGATCATGGAAGGCAAGTGCTAGTCGCCATGCAGGTCAGCAACATGGTCGTCGGCCAGTACTACCCGGGAACTTCCATCCTGCACCGTGTAGATCCGAGGACCAAGATCATTGCCGCTTGCGCTTTCGTCATCGTACTGTTCATGGTGAACGGTTTCGAGGGTCTGGCGGTCATGGGGGCGGGCCTTGCCGCTGTTATCGCTCTTGCCGGCATACCACTCCCGTGGCTTTGGCGCGGACTTAAGCCGGTACTTTTTCTTCTCGTCATAACCCTCGCCTTCCAGATGTTTCTCAGTGGTGGCGAGGAATTGTGGCGGTTGGGGCCGGTTCCCGTCTACCGAAACGGTCTGGTCCAGGGCGCCTTTCTGACCGCCAGACTGCTGCTGCTCGTGCTGTCGGGTTCCATTCTCACCTTCTCCACGCCGCCGGTGCTGCTCACCGATGCCCTGGGCCGGCTGATGGAGCCACTGGCAAAATTGAAGATTCCCGCCTATGAACTGGCGTTGATGATGACCATCGCACTCAGGTTCATCCCCACCCTGGTGATGGAGGTCGACCGCATCATTAAGGCGCAGAAGGCGCGCGGCGCCGTGACCTCGGGCGGCGGTTTGCTGGTCCGAGCCCGCGGCATAATGCCAGTGCTGGTGCCGCTCTTCGTGATGAGTTTCCGCCACGCCGACGAACTGGCTCTGGCGATGGAATCACGCTGCTGGCGCGGCGGCCGCGGCCGCACCATACGCCGCAAGCTGGCTTTCAGTAAAAAAGACGCGGTTTTCGCTACGGCAGTCCTTGCAGTATTGGCCGCATCGCTTTGGATAGGGAGGCTACAATAAAATGACGCCGGGCGGGGAGGACTAGTATTTTCCGCCGTAGCGTCTTGTCGAAGACGCTTAAGCGAAGGCGGGAAATACTAGTCCTCCCCGCCCAATACCAACAAGCTACCATGAAAACCATCAGACTTGACATTGAATACGAAGGCACCGACTTCGCCGGCTGGGCCAAGCAGCCCAACCTTCCCAGCATCGAGGCGTCGCTCGAGAATGTTCTCAGCCAGATCCTGCGGCAACCGGCAACTCTCTCCGTCGCCGGTCGCACTGACGCCGGAGTGCACGCGCGCGGCCAGGTCGCCAGCTTCCAGCTGGCCGATGGCGCCGACATGGCGGGCCTGGCCGGAAACACTGTCAGACCGGGTGAAAATGAAAACGGCGGCGAAAGCCATGGCGGCATCGATCCGGGCAAGCTGCGACACTCCGCCAACCGGATGCTGCCGCCGGCGATCGTAATAACGAGGGTCAGTGAGCAGCCACCTGGTTTCGACGCCCGCCACAGCGCCGTTGCGAGGGCTTATTGTTACCAGGTGCTGAACCGGCCCTGGCCATCACCTTTTCTTCAGCGGCATGTTCATTATCATCCTGTCCGGCTCGACGACGGGCTGCTCGAGCAGGCCGCCACCCTGATTTTCGGCCGGCACGATTTCACCGCATTCACCCCCACGGAGACCGAACATGCAAGCTTCGAACGCAAGATAACGCTCTCGGAATGGAGCCGTGATGGCGACCTGCTCGTCTATCGCATAGCCGCCTCCGGTTTTCTACGCAACATGGTGCGGGTGCTGGTCGGTACGATGCTGGAAATCGGCCGCGGTTATCGCCCCCTCACCGAATTGCCAGCCCTGCTGGCGGGTGCCGGGCGCCCGGCGGCCGGCAAGACGGCGCCGCCACAGGGCTTATGTCTGGAAGCGGTCGAGTACGCGCCCGCCGATGAGAAGCCATGAGTATTTATCCTCGGCGGTGATAAAAAAACCGGATCGGGTAAAAGAAGCTCCATGGTCCGTGCTTGCCGGCTGCCGGGTCTTGTGTATACAAGATATTTCCAATAAAGTAAGCTCGAATTTTGCAGGAGAACCACCGCTTGGGGAAAAAGATAGGCCAGGTATCGACATAAAGGCAGTCAGCGGGGTCTGATATGGAGAGAATCACTCAAGTCGGTTCATTCTTCATTCTTGCTGCGTGGCTGCTGTTGAGCTGGGTCCTGCTGGGCCTGGTTTTTTAGTGGGCACTTTCTTAAGCACGAGTTGACAGCCGGTCGCGGAGGTATTATAAAGCTTTCGGCGTGCGCTGCCATAAAGGCGGCGGGATTTCGGGCGCTGCCGGGCTGCCTGCTTTCGGTTCTGCTGTTTGTCTTTCTACTACCGGATGCTGGCTGTGGCGGTGACAATTCATCTTCATCGGCCGTCAGCGGCAAGACCGGCGAGGTCGCCAAGACCGCCACCGACGCCAACACCCGTAGCATCGACGCCAACCAGTCCCTCTCGCTGAATCCGAATCCACCCGGCACGCCTGTACGTCTCGTTTTCATCCATCACTCCGTCGGTGAGGACTGGCTGGACTACAGCAAGGGCGGGCTGGCAAAGGCGTTCAAGGATAACAACTACTTCGTCAGCGATACCAACTATGGCTGGGGTCCGCCGGACGCCGACGCCGGTTCGGAAAACATCGGCGACCATACCGACATCGGTTACTGGTACAGCTGGTTCGTCGGGCAGAACAACCCGGTTTATCTGAGCGCACTTTATAACGAGAGCGGCCAGCATACCTCGGCTCCCTACATGCGCCGGTCGGAGAACCCGGCCGGCGAAAACGAGATCATCATGTTCAAGTCCTGTTTTCCCAACTCGAATCTGGCGGGAAACCCGGACGATCCTCCATCGCGGGGCCAGAACCTGTTGCGGGGACAGGGTGCCAGCGAAGCGGTGCACACGGTGCAAAACGCCAAGGGGATCTACAATGATCTGCTCGGATATTTCGCCACGCGGCAGGACAAGCTTTTTATCGTGGTGACAGCGTCACCGCTCATCGAGTCGGCGACCACGCCTGAGGCGGCGGCCAACGCTCGTGCCTTCAATATCTGGCTGGTGGAAGACTGGCTAAAAAACTATCCTTATCGCAACGTTGCCGTCTCCGACCTTTACAACGTGCTGACCTCTAAGGGGGTAACCCGGAGGTCAGCGACGCGGGGAAGAGCACTGGCAATCACCATCGCTATTCCGCTGAGCTGGACGCCATCGAGTACATGACCGGTTACGGCGGCAATTACTCGGCGTATTGTTCCGGAGACGGCCATCCTACCGGCGCTGGAGGGCAAAAGGCGACCGCGGGAGTTCGTCAAGCTCCTGAATGTCAAATATCACGCCTGGAAGGGTGAGTAAGTTCAAGGCTGGCCAGGCCGAGCGCTGTCGAGCCTTGCTTGCAGCCTGGCAGAGGGATCAGAGATTGAATCTCAGCAGGACTCGCAGGGTCTGGTGAGCTCCAGGTATTGTCGCCAGTCTGAAAAGACGAATTCCTGTTCCCGGGTCGAGCCGGACACCGGATTGGAGACCTTAACCAGCATCTGATAGGGGACACGGTCGTCGGCCCCGATCCAGGAGTCGACTGTTACGGCGGCGGACCGGTCAGACTCCAGAGCCTGCAGAGCCGCCTGGTCCGTCGTTCGTTTCATAGCCTCGTCGACAAGCATTTTCGAATCCACGTCAACCTGAACGTGCCAGGTTTTTCGTCCATCACCGAGAGTCTCCTCGCCGAAATTGCGCGAGCTGCGGGCAAAATCGAGGTAGTTGGCGATGCTTTGCGGATCTGGCGGCGGGGGCTCTATATTGCCCTTCTGCCAGGCGCCCGCTGTAGCGCTGGAGCGGCTATAAACGTCGCCACCGATAGCTATTACTTCAACCGGTGCGGCATCAGCTGTGAGGTAATCGCGCTGTGTCATCCTCACCCCGTCGGGATAGGCAAAGTCGCCCTCGGCCCGGATGCTTTCCGATTTTCCGCCGCCGGTAGTCGTTGAAACCAGAGTGAAATGGACCGCTTCGTGCGACGGGCTCTTGACCTTGACGGCGTCACTGGTGTCCTTGAGCAGTTCGCTGGTCGACTCGGGGGAAGTGGAGTAGGTCTTCAAGGGCTGTAGCGGGTCGGGTTGCCAGATGGGATTGGTCACGGTCTCCCGCTCATCGCCACAGCCGGTCAGAGCCATGGCCAGGGCGGTCATCACCAGGGCCAGGCAGAGAACAGCCAGCGGCAAGCGGCAATTGCTGAAGAGCGGGTTCGTCTTCCCGGTTGGTTTGGGTAAATTCATCCTGACAACAATATTACACGGTTGACGCGGTTATTTGCGCGCCGTGATGTAAGCGCTGGCTATGTAGCATTCCAGGGAATCGCCTTCTCCCAGGCTGTCAGCGATGATCCGGCCTATGGGATCACCTGTTTCCGCTCCCGTGCCGCACGATGATGCGGCAGTCTCGACCCTGATTTCCCTGAAGCCTGCTTCCTGCAGCAGCGCGAGGAACTCGTCGATACCGTTGGCGCCACTGACGCACCCAGTGTAAGCGGCCAGGCTGCCCTGAAGGTTATCAGGCAGCTCCTTGAGCAGTACGATGTCAGAGATGGCGATCCTGCCCCCCGGCTTTAATACGCGGCGCATTTCGCTGAAGACAGCTTTTTTGTCAGGCGAGAGATTGATGACGCAGTTGCTGATGATCACGTCCACGCTTTCATCCTCGACGGGCAGTGACTCGATCTCGCCCAACCGGAAATCGACGTTCTCGATGCCGTTTTCCCGTGCGTTTGTCCGGGCCTTCTCAACCATCTCGGTAGTCATATCAACGCCGATAACCCTGCCGGCGGCGCCTACGCGGTCGGCGGCGAGAAAACAGTCGAAGCCGGCGCCCGCTCCCAGGTCGAGGACGGTTTCAGCCGCCCTCAGGTCGGCGAGCGCGGTAGGGTTGCCACAGCTCAACGCCAGGTTGGCGCTGGCGGGAATGGCCTTGAGTTCTTCGTCGGAGTATCCCAGTGATCTGGCAAAAACATCCGGGTCCGGCCCGCCACAGCCGCAGCCGCACCCCGCCTGACCAGTCTCGCCGGCTATGGCAATCTGTCCGTAGGCCTGCTGTACCAGCTTGCGGATTTCATCCGGTTGTAAATTTTTCATGACAGCCTCCTACTCTGATTCAATCGGGAAACGGGAAAGGTAATCATTGCAGCAATCCTGAAGCCATCGTCGGTTGACGGCATAATAGACCGATTGCCCTTCGCGGCGATTTTCCACCAGCCCGGCTTGTTTGAGCACTCCCAGGTGGTGCGACATGGTCGGCTGGGAGATGCCCAATCGTTCCACCAGGTCATTCACGCGGGTTTCACCGGACTCCTCAAGAGCCAGCAGTATTTTCTGGCGCGACTCGTCGGATAGCGCCTTGAACACCGCCACCAGGGTCTTGTAGTCACAGCATCGCCGCGGCTGCCCGCCGTCTGAGCTGATAATGTCTGGTTTTTTTTCACTGGCCATCAGGTCACCTGAACTCCAGTATAATGTACATATTTACATTCGTCAATATAAGACTTTCCGGCAATCACAAGGATGCCTGGGGCGGGCGGGGGAGGGCGGCGGCTACAACAGACTGCCTGAACACGGATACACACGAAAAATAACCGTGCTGTCATCTTCTGGCGATCCTGCCCATGTCTCTATGCCGGGCGTTCATCGAGTTGCAAGCCTATTAAAGCGATGGATTCTCGGTACTCACCAGGGATCAGTAGTTCCTGACCACCTGCAATCCTACTTGGAGGAGTTTACGTTCCGGTTCAACCGACGCAATTCTCGAAACCGTGGTCTTGTGTTCCGACGGCTTCTTGAACAGGCGGTTGTCACTGGACCGATTACTGAGGGCGATGTGACCCATGGCTACGATTGCGGTTGCAATTGAAATGCAGAATGAGGTGGAGCTAACCGACTACCCCCCCCCCTTAAGCAATTGCCTCACTGGACTTTTCCAGATACTTTGGCGTGTTCTACTAACCATTGTTCCGCTGCATAATTTAACGGTAGGGTTCTCACATCTTCCCAAATATAGTCTGCCACGGACAACAAGCGTAAATCTAACTCCTTAAAATACTGCCCGCAAGCTTCGCAAGCCACCACTTCAATCCCGGGGAATTCCACTGAATTCAGATAGTTTTGTTCAGATGCCTCTTCCCTTCCGCAGCGTATACAGCCAACACGCGTCGTTGGCCATTCATGACCGCACAGCGTACAGTGTAAGCATCGTTTACCATTTGGCGGAGTGAGTACAGAAAACGCTGCGTCTTCGCCGCATATCGGGCACCCTGTACTTTCGGCTTCATCCGAATCTTGCAGTTGGGCATTGAACATATCCTTTTTCGTTTCCATAATCCTTGCGCGAGAAAGATGTGCAATACCACTTAAGGCGATCTGCAGACAGCTTAACAGCTCTGGGTCTGACACGGGTTGATCGGCTTTAAATTCATTCCACGTTCCCCTTAAGACCGATTCGGAAACTAATACTCCTATGACCCGATTCAACCTTTTCCAGAGTTCTAAAACCACCATTTCCGGAAAGTCCACAAGGGGGTAGTAAGGGGGAGTCTCCGCTGGACTCAATTCTTCCATCCAGAAAGAACCCCGCTCATCTTGCCAGCGCTTGACTTCTTCGTTCAGTAAGCTATAGGTCTGATAAGCTTGCTCCATCGTTGTGTCTCCCACGATTTCCATCTTATGCATATTTTTGTCCATTTAAAGGAGTTCCCCTTAGATTCATTTTCTAGCCAGCTGTGAGTAATCCGGACTATGCTTAGCTATTATTTTGCTCATCTTTCACCCTGTCATACCATTTGGCATGGTGCGAACGCGCAAACTTTGTGCTTACATAACCATTGATCATGCCTGCAAGGGCAGGGTTTGAATCCGGGTGTAAAAGACATAAATACATATGCCCGATGGTAGCCGCTGTCATCATAATCATAGAGAGGTCGTGTACTGGATAAGCCCAACGGACTAAACCAGGGGGGAAAGATGTCGCGAACCACATCACCATCCCACTTAGCGTGATGAAAACAGAGCCAAAAATGGTGATCAGCGAGTTAATTTTTTCTCCGCCATTATACTTGTCTTGAGGTGGATAGGTACCGTGTGCCCCGAAGAACTCCTTAGGAAATGCCGTGACGTGTTGCAAATCTGCTCTCGTGAAGTTAAAAACCGATTTTAACCATTCCCAGTGATAGCGTGGATTTCCAACAAAGAACATTAGCCCCACCACGACAACAAACACGACCGCTACACCGCGGTGAATCAGCCGAGCAACTTGGATCCCGCCGACGCCGAGCATCGCTGGTTGGAAAAAGGTGCTAAGCACTCCCAGTCCGGTAAAGAGCAATACAAAGAAGGCAATGGCATGAACCCAGTGACTTAGGCGTTCTCCTTTAGTAAAACGCAAAACCTTATTTGGATCAATCTGCTTTTGGGCTGGATTCTTGATTTGTGTATTGATTGCCATTAGTCTTTCCCCCCTTTCTAGCTATTTGCATGATTGTTAGAGTCATCCTCGCTGGATCGGTAATTTCCTCTCAAGAGATTGGCGAGAACCCCCACAGCCACGGCGGCACCCGCTCCACCGACCGCAATTCCACCCACCGGTTGAATGACATCTTTCCACAGGGTCAGAGAGAGAGGAATCGTTGGGTTAGCAGGGAGACCATAAACTTCTGGGCGGTCCAATAACAGATAGAGAAACGTCGTGCCACCCATTTCTTTTTCTCCATAAATCTGCGCCTTTGGGTTAGTCTTCTGAACTTCCGTGAGACGTTTCTTCGCTTGCCCAAGCAAGACGACACGTTCACCAAACTCTAACGCACCGGGTTGACACGTGTGAACACAGGCTGGCTTCAAGTTATTTTCAACCCGCTCAATACACCCTGTGCATTTATAATATTTCTTGTTGGCTTGATCGGCCTTCGGCACCCCAAAGGGACAATTTTCCTCACAATAACCACAGCCAATACATTTATCATGATCGATCACGACGTACCCGGAGTCCGTCTTGGAAATTGCATTCGAAGAACAAGCCTTGAGGCAAGCAGCTTCAGCACAGTGGAAGCATTGTGCCTTGCGCATCAGAAAATTCATTTTCTGATTTTCGTATTTTTCAATGAACGTCATATATGTCCACGTCTTCGGGGTAAAATCCTTCTGCGTTTGATAACTTGTAATCAGATGGGTTTTTTCCGCAGGAAGCTCGTTCCATTCCTTGCACGCCACATCGCAAGCCTTACACCCCGTACATTTTGAAGTGTCTACAAAAACCATTTTTCTTGTCATCGCTATGCCCCCCTTATATTGACTAGGCAAGCTTTATACTCTGGAGTACCAGCAGGATCCAGTGTAGCGATGGTCAAATCATTGGTACTCGGGCCAGGACTTAAGCTGGCAAAGCCCCAGCTCCAGGGCATACCTATAGTTTCAGTATCCTTCCCGTTGACTTTGTACGACTGTAGCCGGTCCGTTACTATGGCACGAACGGTGATCTTACCGCGAGCAGAAGAAACTTCGACCATATCTCCTTCTTTAACGCCAATTTTACCAGCCAGATTCTTACTTATCTCGGCAAAGGGTTCCGGCATGATCTCATTGAGCCACGGGATGTTCCGCGTAACCCCTCCGGCACCGAAATGCTCGACCACTCCATACGTGGTCAGGACATACGGAAACTCTTCGGACTTACCAATGAGAGTCGAAATCACCAGTGCTACTGGGCTTCCAGAAACCTTCGGATGTAAGAGGTTGGTCGTTGGGCTTTCCGTCGGCTCGTAGAATTCTGGCATCGGTCCATCCACGCATAACCCACCAGGACGAACACCGATAGCAGGTAGACCGTCCGCGGGTGGCGTGACCGGCATACCACTCATATAACTGGCTGCAAATAAACGACCTACTCCCTCTGGATTCATACGGAAACTTTGCTTTCCTTCAGGCGTATCAGGTCCCTTGGTCTTATCCACAACGTCCGCTCCGTCATCTCCCGTCCACACATTTTTTGCAATATCCCACCAAATAAGTTTGCGTTTGGCATCAATTGGCTGTCCTTTATCATCACAGGAGGCTCGGTTATAGAGAATACGAATATTTCCCGGCCATGCAAAACTCCAGTCTCTAAACAGTCCCAGCCCTGACGGATCGGCATTTTTACGACGAGCCGCAAGGTTTCCATTCCCCGTCACGCCAGCATAAATCCAACATCCTGTAGAAGCCGCACCGATCGGTGCTTTGAGATAATCGGCAATTGTCGGAAGGAGCTTTCCAGTTGCTTCGTCATACCCACTCAGCTCCTGAAGCACTTTCAAAGCGCTTGGCTCCTCACCATAGTCCCAACGGGCCTGCAAGATCGGGGCATCCTTAACATCTGTGCTCCCTGCATATAACTTACGAATTTTCTTAAAGAGAGCATCTACTATTTCGAGGTCCGGCTTAGCTTCCCCAAGTGGCTTGAGCGCAGCATCTTTCCACTGGATCCAGCGCGAAGAATTCGTCAACGTACCGTCTTTTTCATAGACAAATGCCGCTGGAAACATAATGACTTCGGTCTTAATATCTGCTGTTTTCACCCCGGGCTCACGCCAAAACTGGGCAGTTTCAATCTCGAAGAGATCAGATACGACCAGCATGTCGAGTTTGGCTAAACCAGCACGAACGCGCTGTCGGTTGGGCTGAGAGACTAGAGGGTTCGATCCAACGTTAAAAAGAAGCTTAACCTGTCCCTTTTCCATCATATCAAAGAGCTTAACGAACGTTCCATTCACTGCGGGATTGATCTTCGGCAAGTAGCTAAACCCGTAGTCATTCTCCTTGGTGGCGTTTTCACCAAACCATGCTTTAAGAAGGGCAACCAGATGTTTTTCATAAAATGACCCATTGTGCACTAGATAATCACGCATGGTCTTATCCGTATTGACAGGATACGGCAAATAGCCAGGCAAGCTGTTATAAAGGTTTGCCATATCGGTGGAACCCTGGACATTCGGCTCTCCACGTAGTGCATTGATGCCACCACCGGCTTTTCCGATATTGCCCAACAACAGTTGAATGATCGCATAGGCACGAATCCCTTGAGTAGCCGTGGTATGTTGGGTCATTCCCAGCGCATAAAGAATGGTTCCCGGTTTCCCTTTGCAGAAGGTGTCGGCAATTTCCTTAATCTTGGCTGCAGGAATCCCTGAGATTTTTTCGGCTGTTTCAAACGTATATCTAGAATAGTGCGTTTTAAGCTTAGAAAATACGCTATCCTGGTCCTCCAGACTTTCAGCTTTAAGAGGCTTATTATCCGGTCCAAGTTGGTAACCCCAGCTCACGACAGCATACTTCCTCGTTTTGGCATCATAACCGGAGAAGAGGCCTTCTTCTAATTTATAATCTTTGCTCACTTTAAGTAGGGCATTGGTATAATTTAAAACATAATTCCGATCGAACAATTTATTCTCGAGAATGTAATTAATAATTGCGCCAAGATACACAATATCCGTTCCCGGGCGAATTTGCGCGAAGAGATCGGCTTTCGAGGCTGTCGCAGTAAAGCGCGGATCCACGACAATGATTTTTGCGCCCTTTTCCTTAGCCCGATTAATCCAGCGCATAGCCATGGGATGGTTTGCTGCACAGTTACTTCCCCCAATTAAAAAGACCTCGGCATTTTGCAAATCAGAAAATGAATTCGTCATCGCACCGCGACCAAATGAAGGTGACAAACTTGCCACCGTGGGAGCGTGTCATATCCGGGCTTGGTGTTCGTTGTAAGGTGTACCGATTACCCGGCAGAATTTCGAAATAAGGTATGACTCTTCATTGTCAACTTCAGCAGAACCCAGGAAGGCGATTCCTTCAGTACGGTTTACTGGGAACGTTTCCGTAACGCCTGTTTTAGCATTGACAACCTCATCAGCGACTTTCCAGCTGGCATCCCTGACTTCTTTCGTTTTCTTCGCTACGCGGTCCAGTGCCTCTTCCCAGGAGATATCTTCCCAATGATCTGCCCCAGGAGCACGACGCCTCGGCTTAGTCACACGGTCCGGTGAGTAGGCTACGCTAAGTAAACTTGACCCCTTGGGGCAGAGGGTCCCCTCATTGGTCGGATGATCTGAATCACCCTCCAGGTGAATCAACTTACCCTCTTTCACATACAAGAGCATCCCACATCCACCAGCGCAGAAGTGACAGATGCTCGGGAACTTTTTGCTTCCTTCCAGTTTTAATGCATACCCTTTGGCCTCCGCAACTGCTGGGTCAAATCCCAAGCCAGTGGCAAAAGCGGCGATGGAAAGCCCTGAAAGTTTAAGGAAACCACGACGAGAAACATCCATCTCTTTTTCCTCCCCTAAAAATTGCTTTAACACATACCTATGTCCCCCATGTCTCATTTCTCAAGTTTTCGACTTCTAAATCCTTGTTATGTTATATCCTTTCGTTCGAAAATTAAAATATTGTGCAATGTTTAACTACTTTTGAATCTTCTTATAATTCCTTCTATTTACAGCTTATCTTTCTTGGCATATCTAGTCCCCATTGTGTTCATTATGTAAATAAAAAAAGTCATGTACATAAATAAAAACGATCATCCAACTAGCTCAGGTTCCGTCCGATCCGCTTGGTAATCTCCGTTCGTAAGATAAATGTTGCGAACAGGAGGAAAGACGATGGACAGTCCCAAAACCTTGATCGAATTCATGGAAATATTCAAAACCGAAGACGACTGCATTTACCTGCTGGCCACCACCAAGAAGCTCCTCTCGGCGGCGGAGCTGGCCCGATAGCTGGGCATCGCCCCCCAGACGGCCTGGACGATGAGACACAAGATCATGCGCGCCATGGCCAGAGGCGAGGGCGAGCTTATGCTGCGCGGCCTGGTGGAGATGGATGAATCCTACGTGGGCGGTAAAAACACGGGACCCCGGGGACGGGGCGCCAGGGGGAAGACACCGGTTGCGGTTACCAGCGGCCAGCGCGCTTCCGGATGGCTTTCCCTGGCCCACATGCAGGTGGTGGAAAGCGCCGACGGCCTTTGTCTGAGCCAGGCGGCACTCAAGGACCGTCGAGGCGGGAAGCACGATTAGGACCGACGGTCTGGGCGCTTACCGGCGCCTGTACGGCTTGGGATACGACCACGATCCCCTGGTTCTGGGAGGCTCGGTGAAGGCCCACGAGCTTTTGCCCCAGGTTCATCTGGTTATCTCCAACTTCAAGCGCTGGGTTCTGGATGTCTTTCATGGTGTGAGTGCCAAGCATCTTCAGTCCTATCTGGATGAGTTCTGCTATCGTCTAAACCGTCGTTACAGGCGCACCGATCTCTTCCGACGGGTACTTAACCGCTGCGCCTGCTTTGCCGGGCCGGTGACCTATGCCGAGCTTACCGCCTGAGCTAATAGGATGATCGTTTAAGATAATGCAAAATTAAGATTATGATAAGATATTCAAATAGTTGCTATTAATGATCGCAACCCGACGGGGTGTCCGTGGATCTCACCAAGCTAAGAACATTCTGCTCCATCGCCCGCAAGGGCAACTTTTCGGCCGTCGCCGAGGATCTGTTCATGTCCCAGTCGGCGGTCAGTCAGCAGATCCAGGCCCTGGAGCGGCGCTACGGCGTGGTGCTTTTCGACCGCGGCAGCAAAGGTGCCACTCTGACTGATCCGGGCCGCATACTCTTCGAAAAGGCCCAGAAAATACTGGAGATCGAGGATGAGATCAACCACGAGTTCGACGATTTGCGCGGCCTGAAGGGCGGCGAGCTGCACGTCGGTGCAAGCACCACGGTGGGCAACTACCTGATGCCCTTTTATCTGGGTGAGTTCAAAAAGCTTTATCCCGAGGTCAGGGTCTCGTTGATCGTGGAAAACACACGCATTATCGAGGACCAGCTGCTGGCGGGTCTCTTCCCCCTGGCCGTGGTCGAGCACGACGTCCAGAATCCCTCTCTGGTGCGTGATCCCATCGAAAAGGATGAGCTGGTTCTAATCATCAGCCCCAGTCATCGCTGGGCCGAACAGGGACCGGTTTCCAAGGAGGAGCTGATGCAGGAGCCTTTCATTACCCGTGAGCTGGGCTCCGGAACCCGCGAGGTGATCGAGGAAGCTTTGGCCAGACAGGGAATACCGAAGCTCAACGTAGTGATGGAGCTGGGCAATTCCTCGGCGATCAAGACCGCCGTCGCCGCCGGCCTGGGGGTTTCAATACTTTCCCGCCGTGCCGTGCACGCGCAGCTTGAAGGCCGTATTCTCAAGCAGGCCACCATTAAGGATGTTACCCTGAAGCGGGATTTTTATCTGATAACCGTAGCCGAACGCTACAACTCGCCGGCCTCGGTCAAGTTCCGCGAATTGCTGGTTACGGTCGACGGTTCCACGGGCCTCGTGCCCGAGCTCGCCTGATTTTCCGAATTTCAGCCGGTTGAATTTAGCTGGCCTCTCCATTTGCTCCAGCTTCTTTCGGCGGTGCCTTCGCCTTGTTTTCTCTTTCGCATATCACCATGGATTATGCAATACCTAAAACCTATTGGTATATCTGATATGCCCTATCCGTAATCCGGAACCTTATTCCCCTTAGTGTCTTTATCTTTTCCCGTCAATCTGATATAAATTGCGCCGGTCTTAAAGTGTCTAGCGCTTTCTCCTGATTGAGCCGAGGGGCGCGAATTCTAACCGGGGGTACTCCCGCGAGAAAGGAGTCGAGTTTATTGCATAATTTTTTCATTAATAATGGGGTGTATTTTGCCATTGCCTGCGGTTTGGCCGCAGCCGTATATGGCATTGCGCTCGTCATGTGGGTGCTGAAGCTCCCAGCCGGCAATGAGCGCATGCAGGAGATCGCCGCGGCCATTCAGGAGGGCGCCAAGGCATATCTGAACCGGCAGACTCAATACGTTGCCATTGTTGCCGTTGTCCTGTTTGCCGTCCTGGCTCTGGCGATCAACTGGGGTACGGCGATCGCTTTTCTCGTCGGTGCGGTTCTCTCCGCTTCGACGGGCTGGATCGGCATGTTGGTCTCCGTGCGGGCCAACGTTCGTACAGCCGAGGCTGCCAGGAAGGGCCTTGGTCCGGCAATGAATGTTGCGTTCCGCGGTGGCTCGATAACCGGATTGCTTGTCGTCGGGTTGGCTCTGCTGGGAGTCGCCGGTTTTTATGCGGTTGATCCGGGCAACCCCGACCATGTCAGGTATCTGATCGGGCTTGGTTTTGGCGGCAGTCTCATCAGCGTCTTCGGGCGTCTGGGCGGCGGCATCTACACCAAGGCCGCTGACGTCGGCGCCGACCTGGTAGGAAAGCTCGAAGCCGGCATCCCCGAGGATGACCCGCGCAACCCGGCGGTTATCGCCGACAACGTGGGCGACAACGTGGGCGACTGTGCCGGCATGGCTGCCGACCTCTTCGAGACATACGCCGTGACCGCTGTGGCTGTCATGCTCCTCGGTCTGCTTAAATTCAAGGGCGCCGCCCAGGAACAGGCTTTGTTACTGCCTCTGGTCCTCGGCGGGGTTTCCATCATCGCCTCCATCATTGGCACTTTCTTTGTCAGGGTGGGCAAGAGTCAGAACATCATGGGCGCTCTCTACAAAGGTCTGATTGCTGCCGGAGTACTGGCGCTTGGCGCCTTCTATTTCGTCATTCCGGCGGTAACTAATGGCAAGGGTCTGAAAAATGTTGACGGTACGACATACACAGACATGAAGCTCTGGATCTGTGCCGCCGTCGGCCTGGTGGTCACCGGCGCGATCGTCGTTATCACCGAGTACTACACTGCGACCAAGTACGCCCCGGTAAAGCACATTGCCGAGGCTTCGCAGACCGGTTCCGCCACCAACATCATCGCCGGCCTTGCGGTCAGCATGAAGTCCACCGCACTGCCGGTGCTCGTCATCGGCGCCGGTATCCTGGTGGCAAACTATGAAGCCGGCATCTATGGAATCGCGATCGCCGTCATGGCTCAGCTTTCCATGACCGGCATAATCGTGGCCATTGACGCCTATGGCCCCATCACCGACAACGCCGGCGGTATCGCCGAGATGGCCGAGATGCCGGAAGAGGTCCGGGCCGTCACCGATCCCCTGGACGCGGTCGGCAACACGACCAAGGCTGTAACCAAGGGTTATGCAATCGGCTCCGCAGGCCTGGCTGCCCTGGTCCTGTTCGCCTCATACACGCAGGATCTGACTGAAGGCCTGGCAAAAGCGGGTCAGCACGCCGCTGTTACTTTCGACCTCTCTCAGCCGACAATCATCGTGGGCCTCTTTATCGGCGGCCTGCTGCCATTCATCTTCGCTTCTCTCTGTATGGAAGCCGTCGGCAGCGCCGGCGGTATGGTTGTGGAGGAAGTACGGCGCCAGTTCCGTGAAATCCCGGGCATTATGGAAGGAACAGGCAAGCCTGAGTACGGCCTTTGCGTGGATATCGTAACCAAGGCTGCGCTTCGCAAGATGATGTTGCCCGCGCTCATACCGATAAGCGCGCCGCTTATCGTGGGTCTGGTTCCGAAGTATCTTGGCAACGCGCAGCTAGGCTATGAGATGCTCGGCGGAATGCTGGTGGGAAGTATCGTCACCGGTATCTTCCTGGCCATCTCCATGACCAGCGGTGGCGGCGCCTGGGATAACGCCAAGAAGCTCATCGAAGACGGCGTTTACGGCGGCAAGGGCTCTCCGGCCCACGCTGCCGCGGTAACCGGCGACACCGTCGGTGATCCCTACAAGGACACCGCCGGCCCGGCCATCAACCCGATGATCAAGGTCGTCAATATCGTGGCCCTGCTGATCATTCCATTAATAGTCAAGTAGAGCTGGTTGATCAATGGTGCCACCTGGCACCTGCATAGGAAACAAATGGGGCGGGCCTTCGGCCCGCCCCTAAAATAAAAAACCTTGTAAAATCATGGAGTAAGGCCTTGAATTGTGAATTCAGGTAGAATTGGCCGGAGGCAATCGCGGTAGAATTCACAATTCAAGGCCTTACTCCAAAAAACTCTCAAAAACATGATTGAAAACACGAAAAAAATCTTGAGCCTTTTCATCCTCCTGGTCGGATTCGCTATCCTGGCGCGCTCGATTATGGTCGCTGGCTCCCTTTCCCCGACGGCGGGTGTCGTCGCGGGTCTTGCGTTCATGGCTTATGGCGCTGTCCGTCTTTACTATTCCTGGGGCAAGCTCTAAATGGCCCGCCGCCGTTTCCGCAAGGTCTATGAACTTCAACGTGTGCTGGGCTGGCCGGCGCTTTATTCAACTGCCTACGGCAACGTAGGCTCATCTATTTATTATGCCCTTGGCGTGGTCGCCGCCTTTGCGCTGGGGTTGTCACCGGTAGTCTTCATGATGGCGGGCCTGCTTTTTGCCCTGACTTCTTTCTCCTACGCCGAGGCTACAGCAGCAGTGCCCGAAGCGGGCGGCGCATCCAGCTTCGCCCGGCGCAGCTTCAACGAGCTGGCCAGCTTCGGCGCCGGATGGGCCCTGATGCTCGATTACATCATCACCATCGCCATCTCGGCCTTCTTCGTGCCTAATTACCTGGCGGTGTTCTTTCCGGTGCTGAAGGAATGGCCGGCAAACAGCATCGGGGGCGCCATTGTCATCCTGTTCCTGGTAGTTATGAACTCCGTGGGCGTCAAGGAGTCATCGGGCATGAACATCCTGCTGGCTATCATGGACCTTTTGACCCAGCTGCTGCTCGCGATTATCGGCTTCTTCCTGCTCATGAGCCCCGAGACCCTGGTCAACAACGTCCACTGGGGCGTCGCCCCGACCTGGAACAACCTGATCTACGGCATCTCCATCGCCATGGTCGCCTACACTGGCATCGAGACAGTCTCGAACCTGGCGGAAGAAGCCAAGACCCCGCATCGGGATGTCCCTAAATCGATCATGCTGGTACTGGTGACGGTGCTGGCGATGTACGCTGCGATCTCCGTCATCGCTCTGAGCGTCATGCCGGTACATGAGGTGCTCGCGAAAAAGGAAGCGCCGCCGCATGAGATAGTCGCTGTCTTCGGCCAGGACGGCCAGGCAGTTAACGAAGACGGCGAGGTTGTTTCCGAGGAAGGATACCACCGGGTCTGGGTCACCGACTTGTCTGAGAAATGGCTGGAGGACCCGATAATGGGTATCGTCAAGGACCCTGACCGTGGCATCGCCAGTCATTGGCCACTGCTGGGCAGGATCATGGCGGGCTGGGTAGGCATACTGGCTGCCACCATATTGTTGATCGCAACGAATGCCGGCATTCTAGGCATATCACGGTTGTCGTATTCCATGGGGCACCATAAACAGCTGCCGCCGTTGTTCAACAAGATCCACAGCCGCTTCCATACCCCATACACGTCGATCATCTTTTTCGGGCTGGTGGCGTCGGTGCTCATTCTTCCCGGCAGGATTGATTTTCTGGCGGATCTCTACAGTTTCGGCGCCATGATCTCGTTCACCATCGCCCACGTTTCCGTGGTGGCTTTGAGGTTCAAGGAGCCCTATCTGGGCCGGCCGTTCAAAGCCCCGTTCAATATCCAGTATGGCGAGGTCTCCATACCGATCACGGCAATCATCGGCGGTCTTGGTACCTTCACCGTATGGGTGATCGTTGTCATCACTCATGAATGGGGACGCTATGTGGGTTTCACCTGGATGATCCTGGGATTCATCATGTATTACATCTACAGGCGATCACAGCATCTCTCACTCACTGAGACGGTAAAGATCGAGGTTGCGCCTGAACAATTCCCGGATGTGGAGTACAATAATATCCTCGTGCCCATTGTCGGTTCGAAGATATCCGGTGAGGCCATGGTCATGGCCTGCCAGCTGGCCGCGGAGGAGAAGTCCTCGATCCAGGCGCTGGTCGTCATCGAGGTACCCATGAACATGCCACTGGATGCGCTGCTTCCGGAGGAACGGGAGCAGGCGGAGGCCCTGCTGCAGGAGGCCAGGGATCTGGCCGAGGAATACGCAGTGCCGCTCTACCCGAAGATTGTAGTGGGGCGTGTGGCCGGCAGGACGATCGTCGAGGAAGCCATAAACAGCAAGTCCCAGATCGTCATGATCGGCACCGAGCGCACGCGCCGCACCGGCGACCGCTTCTTCGGGCACACGGTCGAATATGTTTTACGCAAGGCCCCATGCAAGGTTTTGGTAGTTTCCGGGGAAAAGAATCAGGACCTGAGTTGAGACTGGAGGTGAGGGCATGTATGTAGTCATAGTAGGATGTGGCCGTGTCGGTTCGGCGCTGGCCCTGGGGCTGGTTTCCGAAGGGCACAAGGTGGCGGTGATCGACGAGGATGAAGACGCCCTCCTGCGGCTTGGCGAGGATTTCCCGGGCGATTTTGTCCACGGTGTCGGCATCGACATCAAGTCGCTGGAAAAGGTGCACACGCAAAACGCCGACGCTTTCGTGGCCGCCACCGATGGTGACAATACAAATATAGTATCAGCGCAACTTGCCAAGGAGCGCTTTGGGGTCAAGTGCGTGGTTACTCGTGTCTATGATCCTCATCGGGCGAGGTTTTTCAAGGAGCAGATGGGCATAAGCACCATATGCCCGACGGCCGACACCATCAACCTGCTGGCCACCGCGGTCAGGACCTGCGCGGTGAATCCCTGATGTTTGTTGTTATTGCGGGAGGAGGCAAGGTCGGCCGCACCTTGGCGCGGATTCTCATATCCCGGGACAACGAGGTGATGATGATCGAGCAGGACC
The DNA here is from genome assembly GCA_016650015.1 of Thermoleophilia bacterium. Taxonomy (GTDB): domain Bacteria; phylum Actinomycetota; class Thermoleophilia; order BMS3ABIN01; family BMS3ABIN01; genus JACRMB01. The sequence continues at coordinate 20,277 of JAENWV010000011.1, forward strand.
GCCGCCGCTACCAGCGGCTGACCCAGGAGTTCGAGGAGTCGGTCATGTTCGGCGACGCCACGGAGATCTTCAACCTCGAGCGCGCCGGCATCGAACGCGCCGATGTGGTGGCCGCGGTCACCGGCGACGACGAGGATAACATCATCATCTGCCAGGTGGCGGACCACAAGTTCAATGTGCCAAAGTCTATCGCCCGGGTCAACAACCCGGAGAACCAGGAAGCCTTCGACGTGCTGGGCGTGGGGCCGACCGTGTCGGCAACCAATTCGCTGCTCTCGCTGATCGAGCACGAGATGCCCGCCCACAAGCTGGTCCACCTGCTTAATCTGAAGAAGGAGAACCTGGAGATCGTCGAGGTGATGGTGGAGGATGGCTCGCCACTGGCGTTAAAGCGTATCGAGGAGATATCACTGCCAGCGGGAGTGCTGCTGATCTCGATCCTGAGAGACAACCAGGCGCTGATTCCCCAGGGATCTACCGAACTGCGGGCCGGGGACCAGATTTTGGCGATCCTGGAGCCGGGGCGCGAGGATGAGCTGACGCATCTCTTTCTTAGCGTTTAACGTTGGACTGTAACGCTTGGACTGTAAGATTTGGACTATAGCGATTAGCGTGTAGCGGTTCGATTGCAGCTCTTTGCTGGTGACGGTACGTCAGTCGCAGTTTTTGCGTATATCACGGGGTGGGGATATTTCCGCTTCACTTTTGGTCTTCGACAGCCGTTGCGCGGAAATATCCCCACCCCGTGATCAGCGGCGTTGGGGCATTCACCCTGCGTGACCAACATCACATATCCCTTTGAGGGCGCTCATGGTTGACCAGGGACGTAGCGGGTACAATTAAAAAGCATAGCAAGCAGACGAAACCGGGTTAAAGAACAGAGCCCGGTACAAAAAAGCAGGAGGGAGGGGAGATGACGGAGATAACTGAGGTCGATGGCGAGACCATTATCGGGGACATAGTCGAAAGGCTCCCTGGCGGGGCGGATGTTATCGAGAAGTACTTTGGCAATGGTTGCTTCACCTGCCCCGGGATCCGCATGGAGTCGATTAATTTCGGCTCTACCATGCACGGCGTCAACGCCGAAGAGGTCGTGGCTGACCTGAGGGCGCTGCTCGCGAGCCAGTAAATTTTTCCCTCGGGTGTTTTGATTCCCGGAGGTAAGGCACATGGAAAAGGGACGGGATCCGAAGGATCCCGTCCCTTTTATCTTTTATCTTTCATCCAACTTGTCTGCCAGCCGTTCCCCTTTTACCGGCCAGCCGCTCCGCTCGAACTGTTTGCCGGGTCAGAACCGTAGTCCGGCTTTTTCGCTGCCAGGCCCTGCTCGCCAGCCAGAGGATCCGATTACCGGTACTGACCTATTCGCTCACAGGGGGTTTGGCAGCCGGCTTGATCGGCGTCGGCGCCGGCAGCGCCCCGGAGATTGTCATCCACATGTTCCAGGCGAACAGGACGCAGCCGACGGCGTAAAGGGCGCCGAAGGGAGCCACGGCGTAGCGCAACAGATCGGCTGTGGAGTAGGCCGCTGCCAGCAGCGAGATAAATATGCCCGCCAGGCCGATGATGTTCAGCCAGAGCTGAACGGTGGAAAGTCCCTCGTTATGCAGCGGCCGGCCGCTGAAGCGCGGCAGGATGTGGTAGCCGACCCCGAAGATCAGCATCATCACCGCCCCCAGCAGGTTGATATGGGCATGGGCGCTGGTTATATAAAGCGCCGCCTTGGGATCAGGCAGCACTCGTAGCGCCATCAACACGCCAAGTACAACCCCTACCGCCAGCGAAAGCAGGCTGGTCTTGATAAAACCGATCACAGTCGGACTCACCGGGAACTCCTTTCGTAATCGTTCTCAGTGGGCGCCGTGGATCAGCATCGGCAGGCAATGGACGCAGACCCAGCTTTGCTGGTTATCGCTGACGCATGACAGGAGGACTTGCTGGTCGCTGGTGGCGCCGCACTCCTGGCATTTGGCGCCATCGGTCTGATCGCTCATCGGTTACTCCTTTGGTCGAGAATATGTTCCATGCCTAAGGATATCCGCATAGACGTCCGGCAAACATGCGGTCGGTCAACAGCGGATGTGAGCTTCGTCACTAACGCGCCCAGGTCTGCAACCGTTCCCGGTCGGCTATGGTGATCAGCCGCCGATCGACTTTCAGCATCCCTTCCCGTTCCATCTTTTTCAGTTCACGGGTGATCGTCTCACGGGAGGTGCCGACGATATCGGCGAGTTCCTGCCGTGACAGAGGCAAATCGATCAGGATGCCCTCGCCGGTTTCGCTGCCATATTCCTCGGACATTTTGAGCAGCAGCCCCGCCAGCCGGTGTGGCACCTGTTTGAAGGAGAGGTCGCGCACCAGCTCCATGGATTGCCTGAGCCGCTGGCCCAGTACGCGAATGATCTTCAGCGCTACTTCGGGATAGCGGCGAACCAGGTCCTGGAAGTCCTCGCTGCGGAGCAGGTAGATCTCTGAATCAACCATGGTGGCGGCGGTTGCCGGGTATGGCCCGCCGTCAAAGGCGGGGACATCGCCGAAAATCTGTCCTTCGCTGAGGATGGCCAGTACCTGCTCGCGTCCGTCAGGACCCACCTTGTAGATCTTCACCCGGCCGGACTTGACCAGGTAGAAAGCCGCCGCGGGATCATTCTCGTGGAAAATGACCGTGTTGCTCTTCAGCCGCCGCTTGACCACGCTGGGGACGATGTCGTCCAGCTCCTCGTCGCTCAGCGTCGAGAAGATCGGCGTCTGCCTGAGATAGCTTTTTCGGGTTTCGCCGTCCACGGGAACATTCTAACTGTTGCCCGTCGCGCGGGAAAGAGCCCCGGCCTGCTTCTGCTATAATGACCGGGTGTCCCAATCGCCCGGCGGGGGTGCCGAAAGGGCCGATGCAAAAACCTTCTATTTCATCTTCAGCTTCGACAACCACCGAAGCAGCCATGCTTGCGCGCCTCGACGGTTTCATCCAGGACAAAGGCTTGATCGCCGATGTCGACCGGGTGCTTTGCCTGGTCTCCGGCGGCGCCGATTCGGTTGCCATGCTGCGTCTTCTGCACTCACTCTCCCGCTCCAAAGTCCAGGATGGCCCGCGGAGATTCTCCATTGGCGTCTGCCACGTGAATTACGGCCGGCGGGGCGAGGACAGCAATGCTGATGAGGCCTTTGTCCGCGCCATCGGCGATGAGCTGGGAGTTCCCGTCCACGCCATCAGGGCTCCCCGGGAAGAGCGTTCGAATTTTCAGGCCTGGGCCCGGGATTTCCGTTACCTGGCCGCCCAGAACCTTTGTCGTTGGCAGGGCTACACCCGCATCGCCGTCGCCCATAACAAGGACGACCGTGTCGAGACCTTTATATATCGTTTGATCACTTACTCCGGCAGGCGCTCCCTGGTAGTCATGCCGCCGCGGCGGGGCCGGGTGGTGCGGCCGCTGCTCTTTCTGACTGCGGCGGAGATCCGCAAGTACTGCGTCGATACCGGAATTTCCTGGCGCGAGGACGAATCCAACCGTTCTTCCGCTTACACCCGTAACCAGATCCGGCAGCAAGTGATACCGTGCCTGGCCGGGATCCGCCCCGATTTTCGCGAGCGCATCATCGACACGCTGTCGTTGCTGGAGGATGAGGACGAAGTCCTCAATTCGATAACTGAAGACGCCTGGCATAACGCCCGCGAGTCTTCTGACGGACAGGATTTCCTGAAGGCATCGGAAATATCCCGGCTGCCGAGGGCAACCGCGCGACTGGTCATCCGGCGCTGGCTGGCCGCAGCCGGCCGTCAGGTGCGTATCTCCCGGCGGGTGCTGGACGCTATTGTCGATCTTTGCGCCGTCTCCAGCGGCAGTAGCAGGCTGACCCTGGCCGATGGCCTGCAGGTGGAGCGCCAATACGATAAACTGTTGCTGGCCACGGAGGGGGCAGCTACGGCCAGCGCCGCGCCGCCAGCGGTTTTGCTTACGGTTCCCGGCAAGGCTGTTTTCGGTTCCTTCGAAATGGAGGCGGTCGAGTCGCCAGCCTGGAGCCTCAGCTCTGGCGATGCGCTGCGGATCACCGTTGACGGCTCCCGGCTGAAAACACCGCTTACGGTGCGGTCATGGCAACCGGGGGACAGGTTTACGCCCCTTGGCCTGCAGGGAAAAAAGAGCATTCAGGACCTGTATACGGATGAAAAAGTAGCACGGGCCGACCGTCTCGGTATTCCCATAGTGGAAAGCGGGGATGCTATCGTCTGGGTGGGCGGGATCCGGATGGCGGAAGCTTTCAAGGTGAATGTTACCAGCGAGCGCCTGGTCGGGCTCAAGATATCGAGGAGAACTTCTTGATTACCGAATTTGACGAGATCATCGTCAGTGAACAGCAGATACGCGCTCGGGTCTCCGAGCTGGCGGCCCAGATATCGGCGGATTATCAGGGTCGGGATCCTTTACTGGTCTGCGTCCTCAAGGGCGCGGTTTTTTTCATGGCCGATATCGTTCGCGAGATCACGGTACCCTGCGAACTGGACTTCATGGCTGTCTCCAGTTACGGCTCGGCCACCGACTCCTCCGGGGTTGTGCGAATCCTCAAGGACCTGGATGCCAACATCGAGGGCCGCAACGTGATCATCATCGAGGA
>JAENWV010000023.1 GCA_016650015.1 Thermoleophilia bacterium
AGCTAAGCGGTCCGGAAGCCGCCCTGGTCCGCGGCGGCTACCGTCAGCGCACTCCCGCTTCCCGGCTGGTCCCCGGCGACATAATAGTTCTGGCTGCGGGCGACAGGATCACCGCTGACGCGAGGCTCTGTGAAGCCAGTTTTCTGGAGACCAGCGAAAGCACGCTGACCGGTGAAAGCGCGACGGTGATGAAGACGGTGGCGCCACTCGGCGCCGACACGCCGCTGGCCGATCGCACCAACATGGTTTTCGCCGGAACGACCATCGCCCAGGGGCGCGGCCTGGCTGTAGTGACGGCTACCGGCGGTGATACCGAGGTAGGCAGGATCGCGACGTTGATCCAGTCCATCCCCAGCCGGGAAACACCACTGAAACAGAACATCGATCAGCTGGCCAGACGCCTGGCGGTCATCATCCTGCTGGCTTCGGGCGCCGTGTCAGTCGCCGGTCTGCTGGTCTCCGGCCGCAGCGACTGGAAAAGCGTTCTCACCCTGTTGCTGTTCGGCGTGGCGCTGGCAGTGGCCGCCATACCGGAAGGACTCCCCGCCGTCGTCACCGGGTCACTGGCGTTGGGGACCCAGAGGATGGCGAGGCGTCAAGCGGTCATCCGCAAGCTGCCCGCCGTGGAGACCCTCGGCAGCACTTCGGCGATCTGTTCCGACAAGACCGGTACGCTGACCATGGGCGAGATGACCGTGCGTGAAATATATATGCCGGCGGGAACCGTCAGCCTGACGGGCGCCGGCTACGATCCGGTGGGCGAGGTCGAGGGACCGCCGGAGGCCGTGAGCGACGCCATGGCCGTAGCGATGAGCGCCACCCTCTGCAACGACGCCTCATTGGTGGAGGGAAAAGACGGCCGCTGGACAATTCTCGGAACGCCGACCGAGGCGGCGCTGGTCACCATGGCGGCCAAGCTCGGCGTGGATTCCCCGCTGCTCCGGCAGGAGAACCAGCGCCTGGCGGAAGAGCCTTTCTCATCTGAACGCAAGCGGATGAGTGTCATCGTCAGCGCCGGCGGCGGCGGCGCCATCCTCCACACCAAGGGAGCGCCGGAAGGGATAATCCCCCGCTGTGACAGCTGGATGAGTGGCGGCAGGGCGCTACGCCTGACCGACGAAGAGCGGCGGCGTCTGCTCGAGGCCGCCGAGGAGATGGCGGCCAGGGCGCTGCGGACCGTGGCCATAGCCAGCAGACCCGTGCAGCGCGAAGCCTGCGCCAACATCGCCGACTGTGAGCAGGAACTGGTCTTCCTGGGACTGGCAGGGATCTACGACCCACCGCGGCCCGAGGCGGCTGCTGCCATCAGCGAATGCCAGAAGGCCGGCATCCAGGTCTACATGGTGACCGGCGACCACCAGGCTACGGCGACAGCCATCGCCGCGGAGCTGGGCATACCGGGTGGATCGATGACCGGGCCGGAGCTTGACGGAGTGACCGACAGGGAGCTGGCCGGCCGCCTCGGCGACACCAGCGTTTTCGCCAGGGTCTCCCCAGGCCATAAGGTCCGGATCGTTGCCGCCTGCCAGAAGAACGGGCACACCGTGGCCGTCACCGGCGACGGCGTCAACGACGCGCCAGCCCTGAAACAGGCCGACATCGGCGTCGCCATGGGCCGCTCCGGCACCGACGTCGCCCGGGAGGCGTCCGACATGGTCCTCCTCGATGACAACTTCGCCACCATCGTGGCGGCGATCGAGGAAGGCCGCAGCATTTTCCTCAACATCCGCAAGTTTCTCGGCTTCCTCCTGTCCTCCAATGCCGGGCTGGTACTGACCCTGTTTCTGGGCGTGATTTTCGCCTCGCCCCTCGGGCTGCTGCAGGATGGCCGGCTGATACTGCCGCTGATGGCGGTGCAGATACTCTGGATCAACCTGGTCACCAACGGCCCGCCGGCCCTGGCGCTGGGCGTCGATCCGCGGGAGCCGGACGCCATGCTGGCGCCGCCCCGGCCCCGGAGCGAGTCCGTGGTCAACCGGCAGGTGCTCAGGCTGATTATCTTCGTCGGCCTGGTTTCCGGCCTCGGCGGCCTGCTGGTCCTCACCGCCTACTTTCCCGGCGGATTCTTCACGCTGCGGGAGCACGTCGGCATCAATTACGCGCGGACGATGGCATTCGTGGTGCTGACCCTGTTCCAGCTCTTCGACAGCCTCAACTTCCGCGACCTCGGGCGCAGCGTCCTCAACCGGAAACTGATCGGCAATCCCTGGCTGCTCGGCGCACTGTCCCTCTCTTCTGTAATGATGGTGGTGGTGGTGCACTGGCGCCCCCTGCAAGTGGCTTTCCATACAGAGAGGCTCCTGGCTTCAGACTGGCTGATCGCTGTTGCCTTTGCCAGCCTGGTCGTCTGGGCTGTGGAACTGTTCAAGCTGTTCTCGCGCCGCTGAACCTGCCGGCTTATGGGATAAGATAGAAGCATGGCCAGACTATCGCCGGAAAAATACAAACAGATCGTTGCGGTCAGCCATCAGGCCAGGCGCGACGGCGAGCTCGCGGATATTCCCGGCAGCCTGGCCGCCAGCGTCAGGGATGCTTTGACGCGCACTGGCATCGAGCAGCTTTACAGCCACCAGGCACAGGCATATGAGCTGGCCGGAGCCGGCCGCAACGTGGTGGTCACCACCGCCAGTGCCAGCGGCAAGTCGCTCTGCTTCAACCTGCCGGTGCTGAACGCGCTGGCGGCCGACGACAAGTCGCGCGCGCTGTACCTCTACCCGACCAAGGCGCTCACCCAGGACCAGATACGCAAACTGCAGGCTTTGAAACTGCCGTTCGTCAGACCCGGCGTTTACGATGGCGACACCCCCTCGGACCATCGCCCGCAGATCAGGCGCCGCAGCAACATCCTGCTCACCAACCCGGACATGCTGCACGTGGGCATTCTGCCCCACCGCGATTCCTGGCAGGATTTTTTCTTCAACCTGAAATACGTGGTCATCGACGAGGCACACACCTACCGCGGTGTCTTCGGTTCACACATGGCTAACGTCATGCGCCGGCTCAGGCGGATTTGCGACATTTACGGCAGCAAGCCGCAGTTCCTGCTGACCACGGCGACTATCGCCAACCCGAGCGAGCTGGCGGCGTCGCTCACCGGCCTCGACTGCGAGCTGGTGGATCGAGACGGCTCGCCCCGCGGCGAGCGGCAGATCGTCTTCTGGAACCCACCGCTGGTCGACGAGGCGCTCGGCCTGCGCCGCAGCGTTTTTACCGAAGCGGCTACGCTGTTCGCCGATCTTCTTGCCCGCCGAACGCGCACCATCGTCTTCACCCGCACCCGCAAGGGCACCGAGCTGGTTTATAAATATGCCGCCCAGCGGCTCGAGGAGATCGAGCCATCGCTGGTCAAATCGATCTCTCCCTATCGCGGTGGCTATACACCCGGGCAACGGCGGGAGATCGAGGAAGGTTTGTTCGGGGGAAAGCTCCTGGGCGTGGTTTCCACGAGCGCCCTGGAACTCGGCATTGACGTCGGTGGCATCGACGCCGTTATCTCGGCCACCTTCCCGGGGACGGTGGCGAGCCTCAAGCAGCAGTGGGGACGAGCCGGCCGGGGAGCGCAGCCGAGCCTGGCGGTATATATCGCCGGGCAGGACGCCCTCGACCAGTTTTTCATGGCGCACCCGGATGAACTCCTCGAGCGCGACGTGGAGTCGGCAATCATGGATTTCCAGAACGAGCGGATCTTTGCCGGCCACCTGGGAGCGGCGGCTTTCGAAGCGCCGCTGGCACCGGCGGACGAGAAATTTTTCGGCCCCGGGATGGCGTCCGCCGTCGAAGCCCTTGAAGCCCGGGGCAAACTGCGGCTTCAGGGCGGCAGGTATATCTGGGCAAGCCCCGATTTCCCGGCCGCCGGCGTACACCTGCGCTCGTCGTCGGCGGATTCCTTCACGATCGTGGTGGAGGACACCGGCGCCGTTCTTGGTCAGGTGGAAGCCGAGCGCGCCTTCGTCTTTGTCCATCCCGGCGCCATCTACCTGCACCTGGGCGAGACCTGGCAAGTGCGCCACCTGGACCTGGATGGCCGCGTGGCGCTGGTGCGGTCCGTTCTGGCCGACTATTACACCCAGCCGAAAAAAGAAACCATGGTGGAAATCGAGGATCGAGAACTGCTGCGCTCCGCCGGCGGCGTCGAACTCTCCTTCGGCAAAGTGCTGGCCACCGAACATGTGACCGCGTACCAGAAAAAACAGCTTTCCGATAACCGGGTGCTGGAAATCGTCAACCTGGAGCTGCCCGCGCAGAGTTTTCACACGGAGGGCTTATGGTTCGCTCTGCCGGAAGCCGTCACGTCAGCCGTGTCGCCACCGGAACTGCTCGGCGCCCTGCACGCCACCGAGCACGGCCTGATCGCGCTGTTGCCGCTCTTCGCCATGTGCGACCGCTGGGATATCGGCGGCCTGTCCACCGAGATGCACTGGCAGACCGGCGGAGCTTCCATCTTCGTTTACGACGGCCACCCCGGCGGCATCGGCATCACCCGCAAGGGATTCGCCAGCTTTGAAGAGCTCGTGGCCAGCACCCATAAACTGATCTCCTCCTGCCGCTGCGAGAAGGGCTGCCCCTCCTGCATACAGTCGCCGAAGTGCGGCAATCTCAACGAACCGCTAAACAAGGTTGGCGCTTCACAGATTCTGGGTAAGATGACGGATGTCGGGTAACCGGCAGGCGGAGACTGAACATCAAATTGTTTTACATCTTCGGACAGGAATAGCGGAACCTGGTTGGACGGGGAGTAAATATCGCCGAAGCGACCCTGTCCGAAGGTCCGGGAGCAAGGTAATGTTTACTCCCCGTCCAAGCCAAATGCGGCCGCAAAACTAATGGAAAAAACAACTACGAAATACATTTCTGTTATCGGCGCCGGCGTATGTGATGCAGACACAGCGTCCATTGCCGAGGAAGTCGGCCGTCTGATCGCCCGGGCCGGTGCCGTCCTGATCTGTGGCGGTCTGGGCGGAGTCATGGAAGCGGCCTGCCGGGGAGCGAAAGAAGAGGGCGGCGCGACCATCGGCATCCTGCCCGGCGTAGAGCGCGGCGATGGCAACCCGTATCTGGATTACGTGATCTTGAGCGGCGTCGGCCATGGCCGCAACCTTGCGGTGGCCGCCAGCGGCGATGCCGTCATCGCCATCGGCGGCGGCTTCGGCACACTGTCAGAGATTGGGTTGGCGCGCAAGTGCGGCCGTCCCGTAGTGCTTTTGGGGAGCTGGGAGATATGGAAAAGCGGTTGTGTGCCGGAGGGGATTTATCTGGCTAATAATGCTGCGGAAGCAGTGGAACTTACCATCAACCGCCCTTGATGGGAGAGCTGCCGGTTCTGGTAGTCGATTGAGCTGGCCCAACACGCCCCCTCTACAAAAGAGCAAGTGCAACCAGTTGCATAATTTCGCTTAACGACTTAACACCATGTTATTAATAATCCAGATGCCGTAATTAAAAACCAATAGAAGCAGGAACAAAAGGACGGAAAATTTCCTTGACCATTTGTAGTGCCACAAAGCTCCAATGAAGAGCCCAAAGATTGCTGCAAGCCCTAGAAAAATTAAATCTCGTGCCATTTCTAGTTCTTTTTCTGTTTCGCTAGGCAAGGAAATGCCATATAAGTAAAAAACTATTATTAAACAACTACTAGCAGAAAGTACGACTCGTCCAGTTTTACCGAGGCGTTTATTTTTCATATTCAATGGATTGTTCCGTCTAGTCATTTATTGTGGTCCCGGGAACCAATAAGTCCTGCCGACATCGTCGCTGCAGGTGGCGTAGGTCGTAGTCGTGAATCTCACCACATTTGTCGGCACGTAGTATTTGAGCGTTACGATTATGTTTGCGCCCGGATTCATGTCTCCCACCAAAAGCGGCAGGGACGTCACGGGGTAGACAGTATCGGGCGTGGCAAGGGAAGCCTGAACTGTGGAAGTAATGGCCCCCCCGTGCCCGCGTTGCCCAACCGGTAGTCGATGGAAAGTTGCCGGTTTTGGTAATCAGTCCAATTGGCCCAGTTGACCTTCTGTTTGGCCCAGGTAAGATTGGGGATCGTCGTGCTCTCACTGGCGACGTTAGAGAGCGCCGATTCCTGCCAGGCATCATCTCTGGCCTTTACTGCAAAGTAATCGGTGATTCCAGCGTTAAGGCCTGTGACTGTCGCGGTCTCTTCAGAGCCGGCGGCCTGCGGGTCTGGCAAGGAACCTGCCGTCTTGGCGTACTGCCAGTTATCCTCTGTGATGGGATCGGTTGAGTATCTGAAATCGTACTTATAAGCGGTTCCCTGTATGCCGTCATCCCCGGGGGCGGTCCAGATCAAAGTGGCGTTGCCGGAAGTTGTGTTAGTAACAGCTATGTCCGTGATAGCCGCAGGCGGCGTAAAGTCCGTGGCCGTTGATTGGGTTACATCGGGCGAGCGCAGCTGCTCAAAGGCTCCGTCTCCGTCTGAGTCCAGTTTGAGATTATAGTCCTTGGCCGAGGTAACGCTTAGCTCGGCTTTCATGGAGGGGCTCACCTTCACTGCCAGGTACAGGGGCTTATCGACCACGTTGCCGCCAAAGTCCGGCGACTGGATCTCCAGGTCCATGGTTCCAGTGCCGGTTCCCTCAATTTTCACTGTGTAGTTAGAGAGAACGTCGGCGTTGTGCACCACGATGTTCTTGGAATGGCCTTCGCTCCTTTCGAAGTACTCGGATCCGGGGATCTGCATGTCAAAGCCGCCTTGGGCGTTTTTGCCCACGTGGTTGCCCTGGGGGTCGTAGAGGTGGATCTCCACCGGTGAGTGAGCCGAAAGTATGAAGTCGTTCAGATATCCTATTAGGCCTGAGCTAGCGGCCCAGGTGAGCGGCAGGTTCCAGGAGTCGCCCTGGAAGGCGGGACCTTTTGGACCCGCTTCTGTAATTAACGGCGGCCACCACCATTTTTCTACTTCTCCCCAACGACCCGCAAAGTCAGCCCAGCCCCCATCAAGCCCATTCATATCCATCGTTGGCATCGTCGAGCTTGCGGAGCCAGTTCTGTCTCTAAGACCCCAGGGCGTCGCTGCGTCAAGAAAATGCAATATACTTGCTTCGAAAAAATAGTTGGCGTGTGATCCCTCCGCCACGAACACTTTGGGATGTGTGTCGGTCTTTTTAAAACCGGCTTCGTTCCAGTTCTTTTTGAAGGCCGCTCCATGTTGTGAGTAAGCTACGGCTTCCGGTTCCACATTTTCGTTGAGTATTACCTCAACCATCTCCCAGTCGCCTTCATGGTTGTTGTGCCAGTTGTTGTAGTAATAGTTGAGCCAATACTGGATTACCGTTTTGTCGGAGCCCTCAGCTTTTGGGACGACTCGAGCGTAAGCCGTAATATCGTATTTCTGGGGCTGCTCCTGGATTTGCGCTAGATAGCTGTCTATGTAATTATCGAAAGGGTTTGCCGGGCTTCCAGGTAAATCAAGATAGTTATCCGGGCCAGGGTTATCTACCAAAGCCTGGAGACTCGGAAAGAAAATATCCCCTCCGGTTGTTAGCAGTTTTTCGGCACCGTCCACCATTAAATCCACCGTTCTGGGTTCAAAATCATTTCGATCACTTCGATTTATATCGTGCCGAAAATGCAACTCAGGCGCATACCTCTCCGCCAGCTCCTGCGCCCTTGTCGCCTTGGCGCCGTAGATATCCCAGTTGCCGTTCCTGCTGTCCTGCCAGACGATGAATGGCTTACCGCTTGAGTCCACGGTAACATCCGGGAATCTCTGGTCGCCAGGACAAACGCAGATCGGTACTTCCTGATTGTTCTCCAGGTCTTTCGCGTAGACGTCCCAGTTTCCGTTTCGGTTGTCCTCCCACACCACCAGGTGATGATTTACGCCATCCACGTTTATCTCGGTGATCTCGGGATTTTGCTGATCGTATGGCTCATCCACCACCAGCGGATCATTACAGCGGAGATCCCTGTCGTCGTCATCCGGCGCCACAGTAGGAATCGCTATGTTGTAGTCAGTTATGACGCCGTTTGAGTTGTTCTTGCGGGCAAAGACCACCATGTCGCCGGCCGCTCTGGGGTGGGCGCGGACGATCGTGGTTGGTGGCCCGTCGGCGCAGCCTCTGCCAGTAACGTTATTTACCGGCAGGCTGCCGTCCAGTGGTCTTTTCATGATCACATACTCGTAATACCTACCCTCAAAACTCATTTGCGACTGCCAAAAGCCCATGTCCCGGTTTGCGTAGGGGCTGTTCGTGCCGTAGGTGTTTGTATCCAAAACGCCCACCTGGCCCGTATCAAAATCAGCCACCCGGATGCCATTGGTATACTCCTGACCGTCAAAGATCACGCGATTACCCGACTGGGAGATGGATATCCCGTAGGCGGTGGAGGTCGCTATGCAGTTTTCGGGGGCGGCGGTGAGGTTGGCTGGGTCCAGTGCCAGGTTTCTGGTGCAGAGCAGCCAGCTGCCAGAGCTTGTCTGGTAGGTTAGGGTGCCGCCCTTCATATCCATGTAAGACATGTATTTTGACAGGGAGTAGGTTGAGAGCTGTTGTTCGGATCCAGAGCTCAGGTTCTTCCCATAAAGATAGGGAACTAAGGAGGAGTTTGGATAGTCGCGCCAGGCCACGATGTCACCGTCAGCTGTCGGTTTGTCCTGATTGGCGGCGTTGGTGACTATGGAGAACGGCTCGGCAAAGATCCAGTCGTCATTGGGGGCGGCGGAGGCTTGGCTTACGTGAGCAATCCATATTGCGAGTAAACCCAACAGCACCAGCAAGAGCCTAGACTGGTGTGCCATGGTAAACCTCCAAAGGTAGATTAGCAACCAATTGTTGTATGGTCGCAATCATATAACTGAGACCCCCCCGTCAATAGAACAACATCGCAACGCAAGTTCTCCGAGCAGTCCAGCCAGACGACCTTGTCGCCGTTTATGCTCGGACCATCCAGCCTCCCTTTGCTCCGTACCAGCTGAATGTCGCTTCCATCGGCAAGGTTGTGGAGACGGACGGAGAAAGAGGGTTTATAACCGGTGGCTGCTTTCACGTAGACGACAACCGGCTCATTGTTGAGATTGCGGCCGATTTTCGCCGACCCTACCGACGCATAGGCGCTGCCCCCATTGTCGGCTATAGATACTTGGGCATCTGGGCTGCCGATCCTCCTGGCGTAAATGTGCTGATTCAATGGAAAGGTAAAATCATTGAAATTGCGATTGTCTTTCCAGACGACCCATTCATTATCCACCGAGGGGTATTCCTGATCGCCTCCCGGCATGCCGTAAAGATCCTGCTCGATCCCGGTATTGAAGTCATATATGCGGATCTGGGAGCCGTGCCCTCTTCCGTTTTCCCAAACGACCTTGCTACCGTCTGGAGAAATGGAAGGATTCTCCTGCCAGTAATTGTCTGGTGATAAGGCAGTGGCGCATTTATCCACCGTCCCCGTGCAACCGCTAAAGCTGCCCGAGAAATCAACATCTTTATAATAGACATGCCTTTGGGCGCCAATCATTTCGGACCAGACCACCCTGTTTCCGGCCTGATTTATTTCCGGGGTTGCCCCGTCATATTCGCCACTGATCAAAGCATGGCCAGGTTCGCCCGGGCCTTTGGATAAGTCTTTGAAGAAGAGTCTTGTTTTCCGGAGGCCGGAATCATATTCCGACCACAATGCGATGTTGCCAGAAAGGGTGGGGCCGCTCTGTTGAGAGCTGCCGTCTGGAGCCACGGGGGACTGGGCGGGAAATACGTAGGTGTCACCCGGATTGGCCGCGCCGGCCTGAGGCGGGCAGGTAAGGCCCAGGCACAAACCGAACAAAAGCAGCATCAACGGGAAAATGTAAAAGCGACGGGAAACGCCGCCAACTGTTAAATGACATTTTGCAATGCTTGATGCCTTCACAGCCCCGCCCCAGGGTTTATGCAACATGACTTACAGAGAACGAAAAGCTGGCAAAACCCTATAGCCGGGTCGGTGAAGCGTCAATCGTACTCTGGTTGTATTTACGAATGTAGAAAGTATGATTTTCGCTGAACTGAAAATTCTTCTTTAATTCTGACAAAATTCGTCAGGATTATGGCAAACATTCGGGTATTGTCAAATCCAAAAATGCATGATAAAATTCCCATCCTAAGTTGGAAATTTTGGTGGGAGCAAGATTTCTTTGCCAGCTGGGAGACAGGCAACAATGCAGGAGGGAGGAGTGGGGATGAAAAAGGCACAGGGAACGTCCTATCAAAAGCCCGTGCTCACCAAGCACGAAAACTTGAAGGACCTGACTTTTGAGTGCCTCGACTGGCAATGTAGCGTCGCAGTTCCGCCGCCGCCACCGCCGGACTAAGCTCTCAGAGCAAAGCAGAAATTCGAAAAAGGACAGCTTCGGCAGTCCTTTTTCATTGCCCTGAAACGGGCATTATATTTTCAGCAGACCGCCCTATTCAGCCGCACGTACCGCCGCCAGTATCCTGTCACCGCCGGCTTTATACATGCGCTGCGCCAGCTCGACACCCAACTCTTCCGCTTTGTCAGCTGGCCCTTTGATCTGGTCCCTGACGGAGTCGGCGCCGTCGAGCGATCCCAGGTAGGCATTGAGAACCAGCGTATTTTCATATACCACGGCATTGGCGCCGATCGGCACCTGGCAACCGCCTTCGAGCTCCCGCATCAGCGCTCTCTCCGCCGTCACCGCTACCGCGGAATCCCCGTCGTTGAAGCAGGTGAGGAGACTCCTGACCTGAGGGTCGTCCTCACGGGCTTCCACGGCGATGACGCCCTGGCCGACCGCCGGGATCATCTGTTCAGCGGTAAAGAAAAAGGAGACCTCGCTTTCGCGTTCCAGCCGTCGGATACCGGCCGCCGCCAGTATGGTGCCGTCCAGTCCAAGCTCGCCTATCTTGCGGATACGGGTGTCAACATTTCCCCTGATATCAACAATCTCCAGATCGGGACGCAGAGCCTTGAGCTGTGAGCGGCGTCTGAGACTGCTGGTACCGACCTTGCCGCCCTCACGAATGTCAGAGAGTTGCCGGTGGCCGCTGCCGGCGCCGATGAAAGCGTCCCGCGGATCCTCGCGCCGGCTGAAGGCGGACAGTACCAGCCCCACCGGCATTTCCGTAGGCAAATCCTTGCAACTGTGCACAGCGATATCGATTCCGCCGGAGATCAGTTCATTCTCGATCTCCTTGACGAAAAGCCCCTTATCGCCGATTTTGGCCAGCGGCGAATCGAGTATCTTGTCACCCGATGTTGTGATCGTCTTGATCTTCACCGAAACTTCGACATGGTTACTCTGCAGCACCCAGGCGACGTGACGGGCCTGGAACAGGGCGAGCTCGCTCCCCCGTGTGCCCAGCGTTATGGTTTCAATCTTTGGAATGCTCACTCTTCTGCCGCTCTTTTCTCTTGTTGCCGTTTAGTTTGAACAACCTGCGCATCGATTCCACATAAAGGTAGCCGCCCCTTTCATTCGCCGCCCGCTTCAGCTCCACGGTGGGCGAGTGCAACATCTTGTTGACGATACCCGAAGCCAGCGCTTCTATGCGGTTGATATCCTTGTCCGTCAGGTCGGCGTCGAATTTTGCCAGCGTCTTTTCCAGCTCGCCGTCCTTGATCTTGTCTGCCATCTCCCGCAAAGCGGTGATGGTCGGCACCACGTCCAGACTGGAGAGCCAAAGGAGAAAATCATTCACCTCTTCGGCGATGATCACCTCCGCCTTGCGGGCTTCCTTCTCGCGCTGGGCGGCGTTGGCGCCGGCGACCTCGTTGAGATCGTCGATATCATACAAAAATGCGTTGTAAACATCATTGACCCCGGGATCGATATCACGGGGCACGGCGATATCGATAAAGAAGATCGGCCGGTTATGCCGCCGGCGAATGGCCCGCTCCACCTCGCCCTTGCGCAGCACATAATGGGGCGCGCCGGTGGAGCTGATGACGATATCCGCCATGGGCAGATAATCGTTGAGCTCCTCGAAGGGGACGGCGCGGCCGTTAAACTTTTCCGCCATCTCCTCGGCGCGAGACAGGGTGCGGTTGGAGACGATAAAGCTGGTGACGCCATGGGAGACGAGGTGCGTGGCGGTGAGCTCACCCATCTTGCCGGCGCCGACCAGCAACGCCGTCCGGCCTTCCAGCTCTTCGAAGACCTTGCAAGCCATATCAACGGCCACCGACGATACCGAAACCGGATTCTCGCCGATGCGGGTCTCGGTACGCACCCGCTTGCCAACCTCCAGGGCGTGGCGGAAAAGGCGGTTCAGGAGGACGCTGGTGCTCTCGCGCTTATGGGCGGCGTGATAGGCTTCCTTGATCTGGCTCATGATCTGGGCCTCTCCGACCACCAGCGAATCGAGGCTGCCCGCTACCCGGTAGAGATGGCTGATTGCGGTCTCGCCCTCATGGTAATAGGCGCATTCCTCAAGGTCACGTAACTCAACCTGGGAAATCTCCGCCAGCGCCGACATGACTTCGCGGCGGCCCACCTCCGGACGTGAGGCGACTATGTAGACCTCGGTGCGGTTGCAGGTGGAAAGGGGAACGACTTCAGAGATGCCCGCGTCGTCCAGGAGGTGTCGGGAAAGGGTCCCGCACCTGTCCTCGTCCAGCGAAACCTTTTCGCGCAGCTCGACCGGGGCTGTCTTGTGATTTATGCCAAGTACCGCGAGATGCATTTTTCGATCTCCGACCGGGCGGCGGTTTCGCTACCGTCCCTAAGCAGCGGGACCAGATCAAGCGCCGCCAGTTCAGTAAGGCATTCTTTTTTCTTTCCCTCATCCTCTATTCGGGAGATGACCTGCCCCCGGGCCTCTCCCAGGAGCTCCAGCGCCGGCGCCCATTCGCCGGGGAACTCCCCCTCGATCTGCCGCCGCAGACGCTTTGCCAGCGCCGGCAGCTGCCCGCCCGTGGAAACGGTGAGCATCAGCTCCCCTCGTCTCACGCTGGACGGGACATAAAAATTACACTGTTCGGGCTTGTCGACCACGTTCAGCAGCTGCTGCCGCTCCCGGGCCTCCGCCTCGACCGCCCGGTTTACCGAATCGTCGTCCGTAGCGGCGATAGTCAGGAAGGCGCCCTCCAGGTCGCCTGCCAGGTATCCCCGGCTTATGTGCTCAAAACCGCCGCTCAAATCCCCAAAAGCCGGGTCGAGCTCGGGCGAGACCACCTTCAGCCGGGCACCGCACTCAAGCAGCGACGCCGCCTTGCGCGCCGCTACCCGGCCGCCTCCGATAATGACGCAGGGGCGCCCTTCTACCTTGAGGTTGACAGGATAGAGAACCACACTTTATGCCGGCACGGCGTAACTATGCAGTCCCGACAGGAACAGGTTTACGCCCAGGTATGTGAACAGCACTACGATCAGGCCAATCACGGCTATGATCGCCGAATGGCGGCCACGCCAGCCCATGGTCAGCCTGGTATGCAGGTAGGCGCCATAGAACAGCCAGGTGATCAGCGACCAGGTCTCCTTCGGGTCCCAGCCCCACCACCGTCCCCAGGCCTGGTCGGCCCAGATGGCGCCGGTGATGATGCCGATAGTCAGGAGCGGAAAGCCAAAAGCGATGCCACGGTAACTGACTTCGTCCAGAACATCAAGCGAGGGCAGCCGGCTGGAGAAGCCCGGCTTGGAAGCGCCCTTTCCCGCGAGGAATCCGAGCAAACAGCCGACCACAAGCCCGATGACTCCGCCTCCCAGAATCTTGAGGTAGTCGCTGGTCGCGTAGTCATTGCTGACTATCTGGGTGACTGAATCCATCACCTTCGCCGGCTCGGCCCACCAGGACCCCGCCCAGAATCCCAGCGCCAGCCCCAGTATCGAGAGCAGGATCAGGAAAGTATAGAGGACGTTCCTGTAATTTTTCTTCAACAGGTATTCCTGGACTATGTAGAAGAAACCGGCTCCAAACGAAAGCGTGAACAGGCCATACGAGAGCATGGCGATGGTGACGTGTATCCAGAGCCAATAGCTCTGCAGAGCTGGCACGAGCGGCTCCGGTCCCTTGTAAAAGACTCCGGCGATACTCGTGATCAGAAAGGCTGTAGGCACAACCAGCGCGCCGGCCGCCTTCACCGGGTAGAAGTGCTGGGCTATGAGGAAGAACAGGATGATGCCCCAGCCGAACAGCGACAGCGATTCGTACAGGTCCGACATGGGAGCATGGCCTGAGGAGTACCAACGCAGTCCCAGCGCCACGGTCTGCGCCAGAAGCCCCATGTACAGCAGCATCGTGCCGACACGAACGAACTTCTCGTTGCGCGAGATCAGGTACCAGATATAAATGCCGCTGCAGACCAGGTAGGAAATTAGCGCGGCTATGAATAATACTTCCTCTATCTTGGTTATCGAATCCATCTACCTATGCCTCCTGTTTTCCCAGTGTATGTCGCAGCTCGTTGGCAATACGATCAAAATCTCTCTGGAATATGACTTTGGACCGGTTGGTCCGGCCTCCCAACAACAGCGTTCCCGACTCGTCCGCCTTCACCCAGATGCGGCGATGCGGAAAGTACAGCGCGCAGATTCCGGCCATCATCAGGCCGAAGCCCACGTAGATCAGCGATTTGCCCGGCTTGTAAGTAACCTGCAGCACGCTCACATAGCCATTGCTGGACTGATAATAACTGCTCTGGTGGAAATTGATTTTCGATGAGGTTATCAGTGTCAGCAGCCAGTTGGAAGCTGAATACCGCAGGGGATCATTGACGGTGATGGTCTTGCGAGCCAGCGCCTCGCCCCCGTCCGTCAGTTCCAGGTCGGTGGAGTAGACCGAGGGACGATAACCGGTGATGCGGTCGCCCTCCTTGACTGGCACCGTTTTCATGTCGAAGCCGTGGCTGGTCACCCGCAGTTCGCTGTGCGGAACCGGCGCTGTCAGGCCATCCGGCAAGTCGAGGCTCTCATCAAAACCAAGCGTGCCGGCGAGAATAGCTCCCAACCCGATGAACAGAAAGCTCAGGTGAAAAGCAATCGATGCCAGGCCGCTCCAGCGGCCCTTCTCGGCCAGCACCGTATTATTCTCACCAGTGTGAATGTGGTAGCGATGCTTCGACAGCACCTTCCTGGCATTTTCGACTCCCTGCACACCGGCGCTCGAAGGTGGCCGCCGCCGGGCATTTCCTGATAAAAATGTCTTTCACGTCAGTTCGCGGGCGGAGCGCCCTCCGGAAGGTTGTGGGCAGCCGGTCGTAGAGGCAGAAGCTGATGTTGAACGCCAGCAGGTAGAGGAGCGCCAGGAACCAGCGGGAGTTGTACATGTCGAACAGGCCAATTCTCGAATAAAGGCCAAAGAGCGGGTTGGAAGGCCAGCCCGAGTTGATAACATCCTCACCCTGGGGAAGAACAGTTCCCAGGATCGACAGGATGAGGATCACGAACAACATCGTCAGCGCCAGTTTCATCGAGAGCAGGACCTTGCTGACCCGCCCGATGAAAGCTTCGTAGAAACTGAGGATGACCACGATGTCGACCAGCGCCAGCAGCCATCTCAGGTCGGGAGCCGAAGTACTGCGGTAGTAGGCGATCGAGAGGACGATGTCGAGAACGAGCATCGTCACTGCCGTTATCAGCAGGATGAAGAAATCGGAAGCGCTCTTCCCGAAGATGGTATTTTCTGTTTTTGTTTTTTCGCTTATTGCTGCCGCTTTATCAGTGCTCAACCTGGCCCCCGTGGTAGCAAGCTTGAATGGATACTTTCCGGCTTGCTGACCCTGGCCTTCCCGATTTACCGCCCGCCGGCCGTCGTGGTCGTGCTGGTTGTACCGGTAGTTGTGCCAGCAGACCCGGCCGATCCTTCAAATTTATGCAATGACTTCTTGAACTTCTCCACATCAGCCGTGTCCGGTAACGGCATATCACCTGACAGCTGCCAGACCTGTACGCGATCATTTTCGCTGTCGGCTATGATGTATAGTATAACTTTTTAGAAGCGCTGAAAGAATCCACCTCAGGCCCACTCTGAGAAGAGCCTTCCCCCGGATTTCCGGGCCAATGTAAATCCATGCCATAAAAACATCCGTGACAATGCCGGTCAACAGCCGACTTCAACTGGGAACGTAAAGTTCCTCCCCGACACCCTACTCGCCCTTGGCCGTCAAAGACATCCCGGTAAACGCGCGACCGTTGTCTGAGGCGGCACAAATAATTATGAAGCAATTTGACCGGTATATCCAGCACTTTGCTGGCAACTACTGACTCGGCTGTCTCTCGGGCGCCGTAGTAGTGGTGGCACTGGGAGAGAGCATCAGCTTGATTTTTTTCAGCGGGCTCCCTCTTCCACTAACGCCAACGCTTACTTTTAATGTTCGCTGGTCGGTGAATCCAGAGCCGCGCCTGTAGTGCCATCGATGTAATAGCCCGTGTCATCGAACTTCGCCCGGACCTCGGCAATCGGCAAAGTGAAGTCCTGCAAATAGACGTTGATGTTCTGGTAATCCCTTAACGAATCAGGGGTCAGCTGCCCAGATAGAGTATGTCGGGATAGGGCCGCCAGCTCTTCATCTCCACTATGCCGGCTTTAAAGCCGGCGGCCTCCAACGAGTCGATGGCCTCTTCCCGGTTCATGAAAGTCAATCGTCCGCGGCGGCCACGGGTTATCCCGGCGGAAGTCGTGACGAACTCCTCCAGGTAAGTCCAGGCATACTTCCAGCGGGGGCGCCGCTCCTGCGCCTTCCAGACCAACAGGCCGCCCGGCTTGAGCTTGCGCCGGCAGGCGGCGAGCACGCGCTGCTGCTCATCGCGTGGCAGGAGGTAGAGGAAGTCAACAATGGTGATGGCATCGCACTCGGGAATGTCGGTGTCGGCGATGTCCGCTCTGATGAAATGGATGTTGGCGCGGCCAGCCGCGGTCTTGCGGGCCAGATCGATCTTCTCCGGCGAAAAATCGATGCCGATCACCTGGCGGCCCGCTGACCGCAGGGCCAGCAGGTTGGGGAATAACCCATGGCCGCAACCCAGGTCGACGATGGTGCCGGTGGCCGGGACCTGCTTTTCAATAAACTCGAGATCGCTCATCAGCACCCGGCCCTTAAGGAACATCCTGGTAAGTGGCGAGGCGGTTTCATACAGCCGCAGTACATCATTCATCCTCAAGAAAAACCTTCCTCGTATCCCAGTCGACCCTCACCGATCTCTTGCCGGCGGGGTCCAGGTAGATGAGTTTCTGATCGTAAGACAGTGGCAAGGTGTCTGCCCTCTGACCGTCCGCCGCGGACAGATACTCTTCGAAGATGATCACCTTGTCGACTCCCGGGGGCAACTCGATTGACGGGTCCTGCTCCACCGATGGATCAAAACACCAGTGCCGGTATCCGGGTAGATAATACAAGGCCTGCTGGTAATCAAATACGGAGACGATGAAGGTGGAATCCGGCCTGAATCTTGCCTTGATCGTATCGATCTTCGAGCCCAGGATGCCTTCCCTGGCCGCCAGCCGGTTTGCCGAAAGCGGCGGGCTCAGAATCAGGAACATAAACATATTGACGGCAACCAT
>JAENWV010000036.1 GCA_016650015.1 Thermoleophilia bacterium
ACCGCCCAGCTTGAGAAACGTCCTTCTGTCCATTGAGTCATTTGCCATTGCTTGACCTTTTCTCCCTTTGTCTTTATAAGGTCTCGATCCGGTTTTCGCTGGTCCAGTCATCAGTAGCCTTCCGGCCGGAATGATGCCGGTTGGTCTTCCGTGGAATGACAACCACCGTTCTTGTCCAGGCATCCTGGCTTAGCACCGTTGTATTTGTGGCATTCCTTGCAAAAATCTTCGTACTTGTGGCAGCTGAAGCAGCGCTCGATCTGGAAGCGTTCGTCCTTGACGCCCTCCCGGACATACTTGGTACGCTCGTCCTTCAGCTTCTGCTGGTGGTTGATACGCATATAATCCTTGGTTTCCTGCCGGTCGCCGTTCTGGGGTTCGACGCATCTGACCGCATCGGCGTCGGTGCCCTTGCTGAGGTCCGGTTTTTCCTCCGGACTGAATATCTTGCCACTGGCAGCGTTGACAATGATCGGTGAGGCCAGCACGAGCAGGAAGATGATAGTTGCAATGACTGCCTTTTTCATTCTTTGGCTCCCAGTTCTATGGCGTTAGCGATGAGCTGGTGTACGCCGCCGGCCACATCCATGCCAACACCGTACTTGGGAAGAATCTTGGTGAACTGCGCCTTACAGATGGCGCAGATGAGGGCGAGGAAGTTGGCGCCGTGAGATTCCTGAACCTTGTGGAAGGCCTGCATCCTGGGCATTGCCCCCTGGACACGCAGCTCGAGCAGATCGTCGGTCAGAAGACCGCCGCCGCCGCCGCAACAGAAGGTCTTTTCCATGATGGTCTCTTCGTCCATCTCCACATAGCGGTTGCAGCTGGCCTTGATCAGCTCGCGGGGGATGGTGAACTGTCCCCCCGGCTTGTCGCCCATGCGGGCGCCGCGGGCCACGTTGCAGGAATCATGGAAGGTGACGACAAAATCGTCGTTTTTCGATTTGTCAAGCTTGATGGCGCCGCGGTTCACCAGGTCGAGAGTGTACTCACAGATGTGCTCTGGCCGCTTGTAGTTGGGGTCCAGAGAATCGAAGGGGCCGATCAGTGTGTTCCAGAAAGAATAAGCGATTCTCCAGGCGTGACCGCACTCGCCGACGATCAGGCGCTTGGGCTTGATCTCGTCGATTGCTAGCTTCACCCGTGAAGCCACTTTCTGCATCTGGCTGTAGTTGCCCATGAACATGCCGAAATTGCCGGCCTCGGAAGCGACAGAGCTGAATGTCCAGCTGATACCCGCCTGATGGAAGACCTTGGCGTACCCCAGCAGCGATTCCACGTGCGGCGAGGCGAAGAAGTCGGCCGACGGGGTCACCATCAGCACCTCGGCACCCACTTCATCGAGCGGCAGCCGGATCTTCTGGCCGGTTTCCTCCTCCAGATCCTCTTCAGTGGACTCAAGGGTGGCCTTCAGCGCCTTGGGGTTCATGCCCAGGTTGTTGCCGACCTCGTGCACCTTGACGATGATGTCATTCACATACTTTTGCCCGATACCGATGTGGTCCATGATCTCGCGGGCCGCCATGGAGATCTCAGCGGTGTCGATGCCGTAAGGGCAGAAGACTGAGCAGCGGCGGCACTGGGAGCACTGGTGAAAATAGCTGTACCACTCGCCCAGCAGGTCCAGGTCGAATCGCTCCGCCCCAGCCAGCTTACCGAGGATCTTGCCCTCGGTCGTGAAATATTTGCGGTAGACCTTGCGGAAAAGCTCGGCGCGGGCCACCGGCATGTTCTTGGGGTCCTTGGTGCCGAGAAAATAGTGGCACTTGTCGGTGCAGGCACCACACTTGACGCATATATCCATGTAGACCTGCAGAGACTTGTACTTCTTCAGCAGCTCACCCATCTTGGCGATGGCGGCGTCATGCCAGTCGGTTCGCAGGTCTCCGGGAAAGCCCAGCTTCTGCATGTTCTCAGACTTGCAGAGATATGGCTTGTTCGCCGCCGCGGCGCCCTCCTGGACCTTGGGGACGCTGATTTTGCCCACCAGGTCGTCCCCATGGATATCGTTCGGCTTCTTCCGGGGAACAATAGGCTCCCCGACCTTTTCCAGGTCGGTTAAAACTTTTGGCTCTTCTTTGGTTGCTGTTGCTTCAGTGTCTGCCATTAAATGCTTTCCTTTCGGATACAAAAAGCGCCACTGCGGTCACTCAAAAAGCGGCCGCGCCTGATTCCGCACAAAGGAATTAACGCCCGCCTTCAGTTGAAACTGAACCGGAGGCCGGCCGCGCCGGAAACCGCCCGGCCTGCCTCCGTATATTGCCCTAAAACAAGCGCGTTCGACTGATTAAACGCAGCCGGTCGGCTTCGGGAGCCCGGCGATCTTGCAGGCCTGAAGGGCCGGACCGGCGGGATACAGGTCGTAGAGGTAGGCGCTGTTGCCCTTCTCCGGACCGAACATCTTCTTCATTTCCTTGATCAGGATCTTGATGGCGGGAGCGATGTTGTACTCCTGGTAATAGTTACGCAGGAAATTGACTACTTCCCAGTGGGCTTCCGTCAACTCGACGTTCTCGACGTCGGCGATGTACTTGGCGACATCCTCGGTCCATTCATCAAGGTTTGTCAAGTAACCGTCGTCGTCCGTTTCATATGTCTTGCCATCGATCTCAAAACTTCCCATTTTACATTTCCTCCTGTTTGTGTTGCTTTACCATTTATATATTAAGAGAGCAGTCTGCTCAGTGGAGCGCCTCTCACTTAACCAAAGTTTTACGCCTGGCCGTGAGCCTCCGCGACCTCTTCCACGTCCGTCGTCGGCGCTGGCAGGTTCTCCGCCCAGGGAGCCACTATGCGCTTCTCCCGCGGGTTGTCCACCTGGTTCCTGGTGGGGCTGAAGAAGACGCCGGCGGCGTGCATCAGCTTGCTGAAGGGGAAATAGACCAGCAGCAGCAGGACCAGGCTGAAATGGATCAGAAAAATCAACTCGGTGGGGAAGGTCGAGTTGCTGCCCATGGGGCTGAAGGAGACCAGGCCCATCATGAATTCCTTGACCTGGGTTATATCCACCCGGAAATAATGCTTGGCCAGCGTGCCGGTGCCGGCGATGGCAATAAGCAGGATGAGCAGTACATAGTCGGTCATAACCGATATAAACATGTTGCGGTCGACCACCAGGCGTAGCAGGAAGAGGAGGCCGAGGCCGCCCAGCATGATCAGTCCCGGATACATCTCGAAAGTGGCGAAATAGTCGAGCCCGGCGGGAACGCTGGCAAAAAGGAAACGGTAATGCTTGATCAGTGCCAGCAACAGGCCGATGTGGAAAAGGTAGCCGGCCAGCCAGATCACCCGGTTGCTCTTGAACAGGCTCTTGAAAAACACGACTTCGGAAAGAATCCGGACCGGCACACCTGAGGCAGTAACCGGCGCGGGAGTCTGCGGTATTTTCAGCGGTGCCGGAGTTTTGCCGTATTTCCACACCTTGGCAAGAACGCCGACGATGAAAATCGCGAGTGCCGCATAACCGAGAACCACGAATAATACTGTCAAACCGCTCACACCTCTTCCCTGTTCACTGGAGAGTTTTCACTCTACGGACTGACTTGGAAAGGAAAAACCACCCCGATAACCACCCTGACTCAGAAACCCGACCCGATACCCCCTGGAGCATTCGCTAAGATATCACGCTGGTTCGGAATGTGTCAAACACAGGTTACAAACCCGCCCTGCCAGTGCAAATTGCAGGATTTGATACCATAGAGGGTATACGACGCAAAAGGAAATCTACACCCGATTGAAATCCATGTCAATAGTTATTCGCGGAAGTTTTCGCGAGGCGGGTATAACGGGCGGCTGACGGCTAACGCCGTCCCTTGACGAACTCGACGAATCCCTCGGCCCAGCCGGGGGAACCCAGACTGTGCAGATGAGTGTACGAGGCAAGTACATTGCGGTAGAGGATGCCGTCGTGCTCCCTGTCGACGCCAGCGCCACGCAGCACCTTGTAGGCAAATCCGGTTTTTTCGGTATCCAGGCCGACCACTTCGGAATAATGGAACTCATGGCCGCGAATCTTCAGGCCGGGCCCGAACCAGTCGCCGGCGCCAGTGGCCACCAGTTCCATGTAGCCATGGCCGCGCGGCTTTTCGTGCATGAGTATGTCACAGGGCAGCGCTCCCACCATCTGCCGGCTTTCCCCCTGCCAGGTCATTCGTCCGGATAGGTACATGAGGCCGCCGCACTCAGCGTAGACCGGCAGGCCATCCTCGATAGCTGACCTGATGGCGGCGCGCAGGGCGCTGTTGGCCTCCAGCTCCTTCATGAAAACCTCGGGGAAGCCGCCGCCGATATAGAGGCCGTCCACTTCAGGAAGCCGCTCGTCGGCAAGTGGGCTGAAGGGGACCAGTTCGGCGCCCGCTGCCCGCAGGGCCTCCAGGTTTTCGGGATAGTAGAAGGTAAAAGCGCGATCCTGGGCGACACCGAGCCTGATTTTGGGCTCCGGGTCAGGCGGCTGGACGGCTTGCAGATCCGCCAGCTCCGGCGCCGTCGCGGCGATGGCCCGCACCCGGTCCAGATCGACGCTCTCGCTGATGATCTTCCCGATTTCCGCGATCACCTCCAACGAACCCAGCGCCTCACGGGCGGGCTGCAGCCCCAGGTGCCTCTGGATGATGCCGATCTCCGGACGCCGGCGGATGGCGCCGACCACTTCGATGTCGCAATAACGCTCGAGCACACCGCGCAGCTTCTCCTCGTGCCGCGGCCCCGAAACCATGTTGAGGATGACGCCGGTTATCTTGATATCCGGTTCGAACTGCGTGAACCCCTGGACCAGCGGCGCTATGGAGCGGGTCATGTTGCGGGTATTGACAACCAGGATGACGGGAGCCTCGAGTTGCCGGGCCAGGTCGGCGGTGCTGCCCCTGCCCTCGACGTCGATGCTGTCGAACAGCCCCATGTTGCCCTCGATCACCGCCGTGCCGGCGTCCGCCCCGTTGCGGCCGACCGACCTCATGATCTCCTCGTCCCCCATCATGAACAGGTCGAGGTTGCGGCATTCGCGGCCGGCGGCGGCGGAAAGCCACATGGGATCAATGAAATCCGGCCCCTTCTTGAACGGCTGCACGGCCAGGCCGTCACGTGCGAGCGCCGCGCAGAGACCGATGCTCACGGTGGTCTTGCCGGAGCTGCGGTGGGGCGCTGAGATCACGATTCTGGGCAGGTGCATGGCGAACCTATTCTTGCACGACCGCGCTTTCAGGGACAAGCGGGTTTGACAGCTGCAGGGAAAGCGAGGGTCAGCGGGAGCGGAGCCGGTCGAGCACGGTTTCCAGGTCCGGCGGCAGAGGAGCGCTGACATCTATGGTCTCACCGGTCTCCGGATGCGTGAACCTCAGACGCGACGAATGCAGGAACTGGCGGCCAACGCCCAGTTCGTCCCGGCGGCGGCCGTAGACGCTGTCGCCGGCTACCGGGTGGCCGATCGCCGCCAGATGCACGCGAATCTGGTGGGTGCGGCCGGTCTCCAGCTTTACTTCCAGGAGGGAATAACCACCTGCGCTTTTGCTGGCGGACACGGTTCCGGCCCGGCCGGCGGCCCTTGCCCCGCCCCAGCTTTCCAGCACCCGGAAATGGGTCACGGCCTCGCGGCCGCCCCGGCGGGTGACCGCCATCTGCTGGCGCTCGCGGGCGTCGCGGCCCAGCGGCGCCTCGATCGTCCCTTCCCTGGTCTCAAAAAGCCCGCAGACCAGGCAGAGGTAGGTGCGCTCGATCTTGTGGCGCGACAGCGCTTCGCTGAGGCGCCGATGCGTTTCATCATCGCGGGCGACGATGAGCAGACCGGATGTGTCCTTGTCCAGGCGGTGCACGATGCCCGGCCGGTGAGGGTTCTCACCGCCGGCGATCTGGCGGCCCAGGAGTCCATGGACCAGAGTGCCGGTGATATGGCCTTTCGCCGGGTGGGTGACGATGCCCGCCGGTTTGTCCACTACTAGCAAATGCCCGTCCTCGTAGGGAATGGAGAGGTCCATCTCTTCGGGCTCCAGTTGCAGCTCGGCCGGCGGCGGCACCCGGATTTCGACCAGGTCGCCTTCGCCGACGCGGAAATTCTTGTTGCGCTCGCTGCCCCCGACCGTCACCAGTCCCGCGGCGATCAGTTTCTGCGCCGCGGCCCGTGACCCGATTTCCGGCGCCGCGGCGATAAATTTGTCGAGCCGTTGCCCTGTCTGAGCCGGCAAGACGGCGATAGTCAGACAGCCCTTTGTATCACTTTTTGTCAAGATAACTTCCTGGGGGTACAACGTTTTCCCGCTCGTTGTTTGCCAGGGGTCCAACGTTTTCCCGCTCGTTGCTTGCCGACGGTTTCGGCCAGATGAGCAACCGCACGGCCAGCAGCCCCACGCCGATAACGATATAACTGTCGGCCAGGTTGAAAGCGGGCCAGTGAGGAACCTGCAGAAAATCGGTGACGCTGCCGTTTAAAACCCGGTCAATCAGGTTGCCCGCGCTTCCCGCTACCAGCAGCGCCAGAGGCCAAAGCAGCCGCCGGTCGTTTCTCATTATCAGCGCAGCTGCTACCAGCACCAGCACGATGGCGCCGCTTACCGCGATAATCAGGGTACTACTCTCGTTCATCATGCCAAAGGCGATGCCCTGGTTCTGAACGCGCTGCAGCCGGAAAAACGGCAGCACCTGGACGAAATCGCCCAGTTCCAGCCGCTGGCTGACAACAATCTTGGATAGCTGATCCGCCGCCAGCAGGCAAAGGGTCAGCAGCAGTAATTTGACCGGGGGGCGGCGCAAGGAACTTTATCTTGTTTCCTGGCGGCGCTGACACTCGACGCATTGGGACGCGTAAGGGAGCGCCTCCAGCCTCTCCTTCGGGATCTTTTTGCCGCAAGACCTGCAAATGCCGTAGTTGCCGCTGGTGATAGCCTCAAGCGCCTCCTCTACCCGGACCAGCAGTAGCCGGACGTTTTTTTCCAGAGACATGTCCAGTTCGCGGCCCACCGCCATCGAGGCGATCTCGGAGATGCGATCGTCATTGCCGGCCTCCTCGGCCAGCTCACGCTGGGCGGTTTCCAGGTCCTCTTCGAGCCGCACCAGGTTGCCCTTCAGTTTCTCGCGGATTGCCACGAGTTTCTCTATCTGCTTTTTTGATACTTCGGCAGGCATAATGGTCACTCTTTCCGCCAGTCAGACTTGAACCAGCATTTTTATAACGGTCGATTGGTAACCCGTTTTTCCGCCCTTTTAGTGTTTATTCCTCGCCAAGGACGGATTGTAACCGGGCATGCGCTTCCGGCAGGGGCAGATCTATCAGCAGAACGGTTTTTTCCCGTGATTTTTCACCGCCGGCCAGTGCCACCCGGTTCTTCTTCAGCCCAAGCTCGCGGGCGATGAAGCGCACCAGTTCCCGGTTTGCCTTGCCTTCCACGGGTGGAGCCTGCAGGCGGATTCTCAACCGCCCGCCGGCTTCCCCCATGATTTCTGACTTTTTGGCGCCGGGAGTTACCCGGAGCTTCAGCAGCGTACCATCCGGCGTACCGGAAAGCACTCTACCACTTGAACTTATGATCGTCGGTGTCTATCTCGACATCAGCGAATGGGTCCTCGTCCTCGGCGTTCCTGGCGGCGGGATCGAGTGGCGGGATACGGACCGGTTCCTTGTCCATTTTCGGCTCACCTTCAACTTCCTCGGCCAGGAAGCTGTCGCCGGACTCAATGGTTTCCGGTGTGATGGTGGCCTCCTCGCCGAGGATCTCCCGGGACACGGCCTCTTCGACACCCGGAGGAACCCCCTCTTCAGCGGCTGAAGCTGCCGCTGTTTCGGAAAGGGATGCGAAATCGGACTCGGCGCCGACGGCGATCTCAAGGTCGGCGGGTTCAGCGAGATCGTAATCGCCGTCCTGTTCGAGGATTTTGGCGTAGGACTCGATCACCGACTTGAGCTGAAAGCGCAGGTCTTCCTGCTTCTGCTTGAGCGCCGACACCGAACGCTGGATCTTCTGGCGCTCGGCATAGGAGTCGTTGATGATACTGCGGGACTTGAGCTCGGCGTCGCGCAGGATGAGGTCGGACTCCTTCTTGGCGTTCTGCTTCATCTCCTCGGCCTGCTGCTGCGCCGATACCAGGGTCTTTTTCAGAGTGTCCTCGATGTTCCGGTACTGCTCGATCTTCTCTTCGAGGGTTTCCAGCCTGTCCTTGTAATCGATGTTCTCGTTGAAGAGTCGCTCGAACTCGTCGGCGATGTCATCGAGGAACTCGTCGACTTCCAGGTCCTTGTAGCCGCGCATGGAGCGGGCGAATTCCTTGTGCCGGATGTCCAGCGGTGTAAGTCTCATCTGTTTTTCCTCCCTGTTTGAGTAATTTTACAGAGTGCTTACGTCTGATCTGGATTGACAATGCAGTTGTGCCTGTTCGGACTCCCTTCTCCCTGCCAGGCCGGAATCCTCCCAGCCGCTGACGTTGGCGCCGGGGTTTTTGCCGCCGGCTATCCCTCCACCCTGCGTAAAACGGCCATGGGCGTCTGTTCTTCACCCTGGCCGAGCGGATTGTCGCTGAATGCCTGTTCAACCAGCGCCGGCTCCACGCCCGAGGCGCCAAGAATATTGACGCCCAGATCATTGGCGTCTATTATTGCGACCGCCTGGCCGCCAAGTGCCGCCGAGATCGTCGCCGCTGATTTTTCCGGATCACTCGGGCCCAGGGTCACACAACGGTTGTACGGCGGAATAGTGCCGTCGGTAGGCCCGTCGATGGCGGCCACTTTCGGGCCGGCGACGCGGTAGAAAACACCTTTTTTGCCGAACGGTTTGGTGATGGCGCTGGCGAAGGCGGCGGCGAAGATACGCGGCGCGCCGGCCTCGCGCAAGGCGAACTCCATGGTCCAGGGGCTGCCAATGCCGATGCCGTGGGGTGTCTTGGTCACGAATTTCGCCATGAAGGTCGCCAGGCGCGTCGGCTGGATCTCGTCCAGTGGGTAAGCGCGGCCCTCGCAGATGGCGACGATCTTCTCGCTGATGGCCAGGATGTCGCCATGCTCCAGGTAGGGCTCGGCGTGTTCGTGGACGATGGCCACGATATCATCGCTGGCGGTCACCAGGTGTGAGAACAGGGGATAACGCGCGAAGCGTCCCGCGGGCGTCTCTATATAGAGTTCCTTGCCCGGATTGGGGCGGCCGAACTCGTTCAATTTGCCAGATCCTCCTGATTATCGAAGAAGACCCGTAGCCAGATTTCCAGGTTCAGCACCCGCCAGATCGCCAGTGTCTCTTCGGCGCTGCCGGCGCAGATGCGCTCGAAGGCGTCGCGCACGGCGGCGGCGTCGAAATACGGCCGCGAGTTGAAACTGTCCGAGTCAAAGATATCATTAACCAAGTCCTTGCGCGCGATCAACCAGGCCATCTCCGGCGTGGTGAAACCGACTTTCCAGCGGCGACGGCGCACTTTTTCCGGCAGGATGCCGGGCAGCGCCTCGCGCATGACCCGCTTGTTCCAGCCGCCGCCGATTATCGCCTCGGCCGGCAGCGAGAAAATGTATTCCACCAGGCGCGGATCCAGGAACGGCACCCGCGACTCCACCGAGAAGGCCATGGAATTCTTGTCCTCGTAGCGCAGGAGCGCCGGCAGGCTGTGGACGAAAGTGTCCTCATAAAGCCGGCCGCGAAGTGTCTTCGCCGTGTGGTGCCGCCGCTGGTCAGGCTGAAACCTTTCGTAAAAGCCGCTAGCGATCAGCGAGCGCGCCTCGACCTTGCGGCCCGGCTTGAAGCGGTCGCTGAGATAATTCCGGAAGAAGGGCAGGGCCACGTCGCGGGCCGCCAGCATCTCCCTGAGCATGGCGAGGTATCGCCGCTCGGCCTTCAGCTGCTGGAAGTAGACGAAGAAGTAGGGCGTGTAGCCGGCCATCAGCTCGTCGGCGCCCTGGCCGTCGATGACAACCTTCACTTTGCGGGCAACATCGCGCATGACACACCATTGGGCGTAGGGGCCGGTGCTGACCAGCGGCTCTTCCTGGTAGAAGACAAACTTCTCCAGTTCGGCGAAGAACTCGTCGTGCTCCGGGTAGATGAAGTTCCCCTCGGCCGCGGTCTCCTGGAGCACCAGGTCTATATATTTACTCTCATCCAGGTGCTCCCCGGGGTAGACCGCCGAAAAGGTCTTCAGCCGGTCTCCGATCGCCACTGATTCGGGAACGTTTTTTTTCAGAAGCCTGTCCATGATACAGACGATGGCGGACGAATCAAGCCCGCCGCTCAGGCAGGAGCCCACCGGCACGTCACTGATCAGCCGCCGCTGCACTGAATCCTCCAAGAGATCACCGAATTCCCGGGCCTGTTTGGGCAGCAGGGCGGCGCTGGTCACCGGCCGGTCGGGGTCCTCGATGTCCCAGTAACGCTCCGTGCGCACGCCGCTTTCATCCACCACCATATAATGGGCCGCCGGCAGTTTTCTTATCCCCCTGAAGAAAGTCTCCGGGCGGTGCTCGTGCCAGCCGTAGAGCAGGTACTCGTAGACGATCTCGTCGTCGGGGGCGCGTTCAAGGCCGGCCCATTCCAGCAACGCCTTGATCTCCGAGGCAAAAAGGAAGGAACCGGCGCCAGAGCCGTCGCCGGATGTGTCACCATCATAGTGGTAATAAAGCGGCTTGATGCCGAAATGGTCACGGGCCAGGAAGAGGCTGCGCCGTGTGCGGTCGAAAATCGCCAGCGCGAACATGCCGTTAAAGCGCCTGACACAATCCTCACCGTATTGCTCATAGGCGTGGAGCAGCACCTCGGTGTCGGTTCTGGTGTAGAAGCGATGGCCCAGCGCCTCGAGCTCCTGGCGCAGCTCGCGAAAGTTGTAGACCTCGCCGTTGTAGACGATCCAGAGGGTCTCGTCCTCATTGTGGATCGGCTGATGGCCGGTCTCGAGGTCGATGATCGAAAGCCGCCGGTGACCCAGGGAAAAATCGCCGTCGCTGAGCCTGCCCTCGTCATCGGGACCCCGGTGTACCAGGGCCCCCAGCATCCGGCCTAAAAGTTCTTCATCTTGAAAACCGCTGAACCCGCAAATACCACACAAACAAACATCAACCCCATGAATGGATTAAAGGAACCTGCTGGTTACATACCAACGAGGAGCTGCAAGACAACATATCGAACCAGGTAAAGCACCAGAATGGCGATCATCGGACTGAAATCAATGCCGCTGGTGGGCGGAATGAAACGCCGAAAAATACGCAGATACGGTTCAGTCACATCAAAGACAAACTTGTAGATGACATAAAAACCACCCCGGGGGGCCCGCGGCAGGAAGCTGAGCAAAGCCCGGGCGATGATCACGAAGGTATAGACCGTAAAAAGGGCGTCGACGAAACCGATGATGCCTGACTTCGACATCGCTTAACCGAGCTCTTTGGCGCGGCCGGCGGCGACCTGTACCGCGTCGATGATCGCCGATCTGGCGCCGTCCCGCTCCAGCTGGGCGATACCCGAGGCGGTGGTGCCGGCGGGAGAGGTTACCTTGTGCCGAAGTTCGCTGGGCAGCAAGCCCTGGTCCATCAGGAGTTTGGCCGTGCCGTAAAGCATGGTGACCGTGAGCTCACGGGCGATCGGCGCGGGCAGGCCCGCCATGACGCCGCCGTCGATGAAAGCGTCGGCGAAGAGGGCGACAAAACCGGGACCGCTGCCGCTGATTGCCGTGGCGGCGGCGAAAAGTTTTTCCGAAAGTACTATGACCCGACCCAGCGGGCGGAAAAGTTCGGCGACATCTTCCTCGGTCTGCGGATCAACGTTGTTGCCGGAGGCGAAACAGATGGTGCCGGCGTTTACCTCTGCGGCGACATTTGGCATCAGGCGCACGACGGCCACATCCACAGGGAAGATCGACTCCAGGGAGATAACGGTACGGCCGGCGGCCACGGAAACCAGGATCTTGCCACGCCCGAACTGCTCGAGGCAGCCGTCGAGGGCGTGCTCGATGTCGCCCGGCTTAACGGCTATAACCACCAGGTCAGAACCCTCGACCAGCTCGAGGTTCGAGTTCGCCACCGCGACGCCGGTTTCCTTGGCCAGACGTTTGGCCGTCGAGGGGATGGCGTCGGCGATAGTGATCCGCTCGACCATGGCGGGGTCGGCCTTGATCCAGCCCTTAACCATGGCTGAGCCCATGTTTCCCGTGCCGATGAGACCGATTCGCTTGATACTCATGACTGGTTGAAGAAACCCTTCTCCATCAGGCGCGCCCGCTCTTCGGCGGAGACGTCAACATTCCGGGGCGTCAGCAGAAAGACTTTGTCCGCCACCCGTTGCATGCCGCCGTCCAGAGCGTAAGTGAGTCCGCTGGAGAAATCAATCAGCCGCTTGGCCAGGTCGTTGTCGGTGCCCTGCAGGTTGAGGATCACCGGAATGTCCGACTTGCATTTGTCGGCCACCTGCTGGGCGTCATTGAAATTCTTGGGCAGCACCAGATGCACGCTGACGTTCGCCGGCGCGGCGGCGGCCTTAAGCGGCCTGACGCGGGAAACCTTGCGCGTGTTCTCCTCGGGATAGATGTCATCATAGTCGACGCGGCGCTTGCGCCCGGAACGGCTGATCTTGCGAACGTTGGGCCGTTCCTTGTATGACTCCTCCAGCACGCGATGCGCCGCGAGATGCTCTTCCTCCTCGTCGAACTCGTCCTTCTCATCGAAGCTGTCCTCAACCAGCCCGAAATAAACCAGTGTCTTTTGCCACATGTTGCTGATGGCAATCACCTCCAGTAATGGTAGAGAGTCGAGTCTATTTTTCTTCGCCCGGCTCGCTATCCCTTTAGTCGTAGTTCAGGTTTTTCTGTCGTCCTGACCGAAAATCAGGCCGCCGACCCTGATTATGGTCGCCCCTTCCTCCACCGCCACCAGGTAATCATTGCTGGTGCCCATCGAAAGGCACCGGAAATAATGGCGGCCACTCCATTTTTGATTGAGTTCGGATGACAGGCGGCGCAGGGCCGCGAAGTGGGGCCGGACGGCTTCGGGGTCGGCCGCCAGCGGCGGCATGGTCATGAGGCCGGTGAAGTTCACCTTCGGGTAACGTAATGTCTCCTCCAGGAAGCGGTCAACTTCGGTTGGAATGATACCATACTTTCCCGCTTCTCCGCCAACGTTGACCTCCAGCAGCACATCTGTGGGCCCT
>JAENWV010000215.1 GCA_016650015.1 Thermoleophilia bacterium
CTCCAGCGAGCCGGGGCTGGAACCGCTGCTGGGGGTACCGGCCAGTACTTCCTTCCCTTCCTCCCACGCAGCCATGTCTTTTGCGGGAGCCACCATCCTTGCCTATTTCCATCCGTCTCTCTGGCCGCTTTACTTCAGCCTAGCTTTCGTCGTTTCCTGGACGCGGGTTTACGCCGGCGTTCATTACCCGTCGGATGTGCTGGCCGGCACGGTTGTCGGCCTGGTGATGGGCGGCTTTTGGATGCTGTTTCTCAACTGGATTTGATTTGACGTTTCCTGTTTTCCGAAGCAATCGATGGAATCGGTCATCCTGGCCTCTACACCCATGCCGAGGGCAACTCGGCGGCACATATTAAAACATAATTGCTGGGCTCCTATTCGACGCCCCGCGACAGCGGATGAAGGAGACAAACAATGCATGAGTTAAGGGTAAAGACGCGCTCGCGAAACGATCTTGTCGACATAACCGCCGAGGTGCAGAAAGCGGTCAGCGACAGCGGCGTCGACGATGGCGTCTGCCTGCTCTTCGTGCCGCACACGACCGCCGCGGTAACCATCAATGAGGGCGCCGACCCGGCTGTCCGGCAGGATATTGAGGCCGAGCTCGACAAGGTCTTCCCCTGGCGCGACGGTTATGCCCATGCCGAGGGCAACTCGGCGGCGCACATCAAGACATCGCTGGTGGGCTCATCGGAGACGGTCATCGTCGGCGGCGGCCGCCTCATCCTGGGCACCTGGCAGTCGATCTACTTCTGCGAATTCGATGGTCCCCGGGACCGCAAAGTGTATGTTAGGGTAACCGCATGACAATCACACTTGCCCGCTGATGCGGGTCAGATAAAACCGCCTCATGTCCTCCAACCTGACATCATTATTTCTAGCCACTCTCGCTGCCGCTTTCACCATCGCCGGCGGCAGCCTGCCGCTGGTTCGCAAGCAGCTGGGCGAACGGGGCATTTCGCTGCTGGTGGCCTTTTCCGCCGGCGTCCTGCTTTCCGCCGGCATCAACGACATGTTTCCCGAGAGTTTCAAGCTGGCCAGCGGTACCGCGGCCATCGGCGTCAGCGCCGGCTTTCTCCTGCTCTACCTGATTGAGAAAGTGACCATGGTGCACGCCTGCCGGGAACAGGGTTGCAAGGTCCACCCCTTCGGTTTCTTTGCGCTGGTGGGGATCGGTTTTCACACCATGCTGGACGGTTTCTCGATCGCCGTCAGCGGTGAGGCGCGGGCTACCCTGGGACTGGTGGTCGCTTTCGCGGTGCTGGCCCACAGCTTCCCCAGCGGGGTCTCGGTGGCCAGCGTCATGCTCTCCTGCGGCTACAAACGCTCCAAAGCCTGGTGGGTGCTCATCGTGCTGGCGCTACAGGCGGTCATCGGCGCAGTGATTGGGCTCTTCTTCGCCGGGGCCAGCGACCAGGCGCTCGGCATCGCCATCGGCCTCTCCGCGGGAACCTTTCTATATATATCCACCAGCGACCTCTTGCCCATCGCCCACGAGACCAACTGGCGCGATTACAATGTACCCGCCGCTTTCACCCTCGGCTTCGGCCTGATGCTGGCGACGGCGCTGGCGCTGGGCTAACCTCACTGGCGTTGGGCTGAATGCACCGGCGCTGAGCTAACCGCACCGCCCGACCGGCACTCCGCTTCCCCGTTGCGGCCAAAGCCACGCCTTTCACCGTAAGTTCACCTCTTTTTCACAATTTGTTCACCACCTTTTAACCCTCACGTCTGAGGGCGGCAAAACCGCCCGTTCACATTTTGTTCACAATGTATTCACCGCCTTGTAACCTCGGCAGTTTTTCTTTCTGTTAGCCTGCAACCACAATGATCAATAAAAGGAGAATGATGGAAATGACAGTTAATCGTTTGATCAAGGTTTTATCCGCAAGCCTGGCGGCCGTGCTCATGTCGGTGCTTGTGTTTACCGCCATGGGTTGCGGTAACCAGAACACTGCGGGCGGCGGCAAAAGCGGCTCTATCCAGGTCAAGGGCTCCGACACCATGGTGAACCTCGCCCAGATGTGGGCCGAGGATTACATGAAAACCAACCCGCAGGTCAATATCGCCGTGACCGGTGGCGGCTCCGGCACCGGCATCACCGCCATGATCAACGGCACCACCGATATCGCCGATTCGTCACGCGAGATGAAACAGCAGGAGAAGGACGACGCGAAGGCAAAGGGCATTGAAGTAGTTGAAAACAAGGTGGCGCTCGACGGCATTGCCGTGGTAGTAAACCCCGCCAATAAGGTGGCTGACTTAACCGTCGACCAGCTCGCGGACATCTTCTCCGGCAAGATCACCGACTGGCAGGATATCGGCGGCGAGTCGGGCCAGATAGTCATCCTTTCGCGTGAGAGCAACTCGGGCACCCACGTTTTCTTCAAGGAGCACATCCTTAACAAGGGCAAGAGCGACGGCAAGGTGGAGTATGCATCCAGCGCCCTGCTGCTGCCGTCGTCCCAGGCGATTGTTGACGAGGTCAAACAAAACCCGCAAGGCATCGGCTATATCGGGCTCGGCTACGTAAAAGACGGGATCAAGGCCCTC
>JAENWV010000240.1 GCA_016650015.1 Thermoleophilia bacterium
AGTTTCCGCGCCGACGTGGAGCGGGAGGTCGATCTCATTGAGGAGATCGTCAGGGTCTTCGGCTACGACCTGATCCCGCCGACGCTTCCCAGCGACATGCGGGTGATGGGCGGACTGTCGGATTATCAGACGGCCGAACGCGAGATCGCCCGGGCGCTGACGGCGGCGGGCGTCAACGAGGCCATCACCTATACTTTCATCGCCCCCGATTTCGCCGACAGGCTGAGGTTTGCCGCGGACGACCCAAGGCGCCAGGTGGTCAAACTGGCGAACCCGCTATCCGTCGACCAGTCAGTGATGCGCACGCTGATGCTCCCCAGCCTGCTGATGACCGTGGCGAGCAATCTTTCCATGCAGAACCCGGACGTCAATATTTTTGAGCTCGGCCGCACCTACCGCGCCATCGCCGGCGAGAAGCTGGCCGACGAGAACCGGGCCGTCGCCGGCTGCCTTTGCGGTTCGCTCCGCGGCGAGTCATGGATACACGCGGGCAGAGAGACCGACTATTTCACCGGCAAGGGAATCGTCGAAGCCGTGTTTTTCTCCGTTAAGGGAAGTTTCAGCGTCGAGCGCTGCGACGAGCCGTTCCTGCATCCCGGCAAGTCGGCATATATCGTCGTCGACGGCAAGCGCGCCGGTTATGTGGGCGAGGTGCATCCCCTGGTGCTGGAGGCTTTCGACATCGACAAACCGGTGGTCGCCTTCGAGATCCTCGAGGAGGCGCTCATCGCCAGTTCAGAAGGCATCGTCATCTTCGAAGACCTGCTGACCTTCCCGGCATCGTTCCAGGATATCGCCGTGGTGGTGGATGAGCAGACCGCCGCGGAAGAGATCATCAGGGTGGTGCGGGAAGCCGGCGCGCCGCTCCTGCGCG
This sequence comes from Thermoleophilia bacterium, assembly GCA_016650015.1. Classification (GTDB taxonomy): domain Bacteria; phylum Actinomycetota; class Thermoleophilia; order BMS3ABIN01; family BMS3ABIN01; genus JACRMB01. The sequence continues at coordinate 875 of JAENWV010000240.1, forward strand.
ACGCTAAGGTATTCGACACCTACACCGGGGACCAGGTGGGCGAGGGCAGGAAGAGCATCGCCCTGAGCCTGGAGTTCCGCTCGCCCGAGCGGACGCTTACGGATGAAGATGTGGATGGATCTCGTGGGGCGATAGTGGCGGCGCTGGTGGAAGAGCTTGGGGCTACGCTGCGGGGATAGGCAGCCGGTGGCGTATGAAAGAATGCTTGAGGAGTCAGCGGAGCAGGTCATCAAATATATGCATATTGCCTTACCGGCCTTCATAAATACTATAGAAATCTTGGATTTTACCGATTTGTTTGATATAAATGGGTAGAACCAAGAATGGAGGCCAGATGGCAGTTAAGTACCACATACAGGAATCCCACCAGCTTGTTGACCTTGCTCTCTCGTCTTCCCGTGCACGAAAGCCTCAGGACAGCGCTACTCAATTAAGATTAGCCATTCACTTTTTGCTTGAAAGAATGATGAACCAGGGTCTTGAAGATAGATTCAATGAACTCTGTGTATGGGATTCACTTACTCCTACTCCAAAGCACTTACAGGATTGGAGCAGTGATTTCCATAATGCTCTTGACGAGTTGAATGAGAATGAGCAATCTCTGGCGTTCATCGAAACTATCCCCAGGATGTTTGATTATAAATTGGTTGCTTCCTCGGAAGTCGAAAAATGTCAAAGCGAGGTCATACTTTTCATAGAAGAATTCATCGAAGTCATGGAAGAAGCCCAGGAAGAAGAATCAGGCAAGGAAATTCTTTCAACATCGGATGTGTCGAAAATGTTTGGGGTAACATCACAAACTGTTCTAACTTGGTGCAAGTCTGGTCGTATGCCCGGTGCATATCAAACACCGGGTGGAACTTGGAAGATTCCAAGAAAAGCTTTATCTAAAATTGAGCGGTTGCTCTCGGCCAGTTCTGAACTGGATGCATATATTCCAGATCAGGAAACCGTGAATGAAGCAGTAAGCAGAAGGCGGGGCGATTGGAGAAAATAAGGGCTGTTCTTGATACAAACGTGCTCGTCGGCAAAAACCGGCGACCACTATTAGCAGCAGCTGGGCTGGGTATTTTTGAACTAATACTCAGCCCTTTTATTTTGAAGGAGGTAGGAGAAGTCCTAACCGAGGACTTCAAAGTTCCTGAAAAAAGCTTGGATTCAAAACTCCATATGAAGTATTCTTCAAAACGTCAACTCTGTTAACTGTTGCACTTGAGAGTTGAATTCGCCA